>CAXTJY010000339.1:2763-5064 GCA_964244395.1 uncultured Rhodovarius sp. | reverse complement strand
TCCCGCGCGGCCGTGACCCGCATGCCGTTGCGTTCCAGGAAGCGCGCCAACAGGTCGCGGATCTCGCGGTCGTCGTCGATCAGCAGGATGTGGGGTGAGGCGTCCATCGTAACGGAACCATACAAGGTCCGGCCGCGCGCGCCACGGGGTGGACACGCCGGGGCAGGGGGTGTTTGAAAGCGGACCATGTCGGCCGCCTTCCCGCACCCGCCCCCCGCGATGCGCGCGGCCCTGGACGCGTTGGTCCTGCTGGACCCTCGGCTGGCTGTCATCGAGCCTGCGGCCGGGCCGCTGCCCTGGCGCGTGCGGCCGCCCGGCTTCCCGGGCCTGTTGCAGGCGATCGTGGCGCAGCAGATCAGCAACCAGGCGGCAACGGCCATCTGGCGACGCCTGTCCGCGATCCCCGGCGCGCTGGACCCGGCGGCGCTCGCCGCTTTGCCGGACGAGGCGTTGATCGGGGCCGGGCTGTCGCGCCCCAAGGTGGCGCACGCCCGCGCCTTGTCGGCCGCCTTCCTGGACGGCCGGTTGTCCGATTCCGGCCTCACGGCGCTGGACGACGCGGCGGCGCTGGCGGCGATCACCGCGGTGCGCGGGCTGGGGCCGTGGACGGCCGAAGTCTACCTGCTGTTCGCGATGCAGCGGCCGGACGTGTTCCCGGCAGGGGACATCGCGGTCGCCGGCGCCGCCGCGCACCTGCTCGGCCTGCCGTCGCGCCCCGGCCCGGCGGCCCTGCGCGCCCTGGCCGAGGCGTGGCGGCCGCACCGCGCGCTGGCCGCCCGCCTGTTGTGGCACCATTGGCGCCACATCACGGGCCGTCCAAGCATGGACGACGTCCCGCGATAACCCCGTGGCCCGGCATCCCGCGCCGGGCTAAGCTTCCGTGAAACCAGGGGGAACCACGATGCCGCATGTCACGCGCCGGACGATCTTGGGGGCGGCCCTGTCGATGCCGGTCGTCCGCCGGGCCTTCGCCGAGGTGCCCGAAGTCCTGATCGCCAAGCAGTTCGGGCTGCTGTATCTGCAACAAGACATCATGGAGCAGCTTCGGCTGATCGAGAAGCACGCGGCGCTGCTAGGCTTGCCGGCCCTGAAGGCGACGTTCGTCCGCCTCGCCGGCACCGGCCCGGTCGTCGACGGGCTGCTGTCCGGCAAGCTGCACTTCGCGAGCGGCGGCGCGCCGGGCGCGATGCTGCTGTGGGACCGCACCCGCGGCGGCGTGAAATCCTGCTTCGCCATGAACGAGACCGACCAGAAGCTGGTGACGGTCCGCGCCGACCTGAAGTCCATCCCCGACCTGTCGCCCACCGACCGCATCGCGCTGCCTGCCGTGAAGACCAGCCCGCAGGCCGTCTACCTGCAGATGGCTGCCGTCCAAGCCTTCGGGGCCGCCGAGTGGGCGAAATACGACGCCCAGACCATCAGCCGCGCCCACCCCGACAGCATGGCGCAGATGCTGGGCCGCACGGAGATCAACTGCCACTGGACGACCAGCCCGTTCCAGGAGAAGGAACTGGCGGCCCCGGGCGTGCACGAGGTGGCGAGCAGCTTCCGCATCCTCGGCCTGCCGGCCGTCACGCCGACGACGATCTATGGCAACGAGAAGTTCCGGGGCGAGAACCCGCAGGCGTGGCGGGCGACGCTGGCCGCATTCCAGGAAGCGACGGACTTCATCGTGAAGGAGCCGCGCCAGGCGGCGGAACTCTACCTGAAGAATTCGGGCGACAAGGACACGGTCGAGGCGGTCATGGCGGCGATGGCGTCGCCGGGGAACAGGTTCACCTTGCGGCCGTCGGGCGTGCAGAAGATGGGCGACTTCATGGCCGATTGCGGCATGCTGAAGCGGCGGCCCGCAAACCTGGCCGACCTGTTCTTCCCCGAAGCGGCGGAGCTCGGGGGAAGCTGATCAGAACCTGCCTGTCAGAAGATTGCGCGAACGAAGGCGGCGATCCCGGCCCACAACCCGATCGACATCAGGACTGCCGCCGTCAGGCCCTGCAACGGGCCGATCTGGTCCGGTTCGGCCGCACGCGGGCGGGCAGATGAGCTATGGCGGCTCGCCTGGGAACTGATTCCGACCTCGGGAGGCGCGCCTGTGAAGTCACTCATAACGTTCGTCCGCCTGGGTTGTGCGTTAAGTCACATGAACGCCTAACCCCTGCCATGTGGAAGTGAACGAAATCGTGATCGCACCGTATTCACGCAAGTTAACGCCGGGCGGCTCACCCGAGGATTACGTTCACATCAGATAACAGCACGATTGTCAGAAAACGTCACAAGAAAACGACAAAACTTTACTCTTGG
>CAXTJY010000339.1:0-2753 GCA_964244395.1 uncultured Rhodovarius sp. | reverse complement strand
TTGGCTACTGCGCCGTAGCAGTCGTTCGATCAGGGAATCGAGTTGATCAAGGCTGCGGTAGGTTATCCGGACGGCGCCGCCGCGTCCCGCGACCTGGATACGGACATCGAGCCCGAGGGCAAGGCCGAGCTGCCGCTCCAACGCCGTGTGCTCCGGGTCCGGCGCTGCGGCCTTTGCCGGCGGGGTTCGGCTCGCCAGCGCCTCCGTCTGGCGCACGTTGAGCCCGCGCGCGATCACGAGGCGCGCGGCGGTCTCCGGGTCCGGATGGGTCAGCAGCGCCCGCGCATGGCCGGCCGAGAGCATCCCGGCCTGGACATGGCGGCGAACCCCCTCCGGCAGCGACAGCAGCCGCACGGTGTTGGCGACGTGGCTGCGGGACTTTCCGACCAGGCTCCCGAGGTGGTCCTGGGTGAGGCCGAACTCGTCCTGCAACCGGCGGTAGCCCTCCGCCTCCTCGATGGCGTCCAGGTCCTGCCGCTGGAGGTTCTCCACGAGTGCGGCCGCCATCGCTTCCGAATCCGTGAGCGTCCGGACCAGTACCGGCACCTCGTGCAGCCCGGCCGCCTGCGCCGCGCGCCAGCGTCGTTCGCCGGCGATGATCTGGTACTGTCCGGCGGCGTCAGGGTCCGGGCGCGCCAGGATCGGCTGCAGCACGCCCTGCTGCTTGATGGACGCCGTGAGGTCGGCCAGGGCGCCCGGTTCCATGGTGACGCGCGGCTGGAACGGGCCCGGGCTCAGCGCCGTCACGGGCAGGCTGGTGCGGGTGGCCGTCTGCGCGGGCCCGGCCTCGCCCAGCAGGGAGGCCAGGCCGCGGCCCAGCCGGGGGCTCGCGCCGCTCATCGGGACGAGGCCATCCCGCGCTCCCGTCCCAGCAGCTCGGCCGCCAGGCGCACATAGGCCTGCGCGCCGGGCGACCTGAAGTCGTAGAGCAGCACCGGCTTGCCGTGGCTCGGCGCTTCGGACACGCGGACGTTGCGGGGGATGACGGTCTCGTACACGGCGCGGCCGAACACCGAGCGCACGTCGGCGGCGACCAGCTCGGACAGGTTGTTGCGCCGGTCGAACATGGCCAGCACGATGCCCTGCAGCTCCAGGTCCGGGTTGAGGTTGCGCCTCACGCGCTCGATGGTTTGCACGAGTTGGCTGATTCCTTCCAGGGCGAAGAACTCGCATTGCAGCGGTACCAGCACGGCGTCCGCCGCCACCAGCCCGTTCAGCGTCAGCAGCCCGAGGCTCGGCGGGCAGTCGATCAGGATGGTCTGGCCCGGCGGCGCCGAGGCCAAGGCCTGCTTCAGCCGGAACTCCCGCCGCGGTTCCACGGCCAGCTCGATCTCGGCGCCCGCCAGGTCGGGGTCGGCGGGCAGCAAGGTCAGGCCCGGGATGGCGGTCGGGATCGCGGCGGCGGCGATGGCGGCGTGCCCGCCCAGCACGGCGTAGGTGCCCGGGGTGCGCCGGGCGCGGTCGATCCCAAGGCCGGTCGAGGCATTGCCCTGCGGATCGAGGTCGATCAGCAGCACCGTCTGCCCGGAAGCCGCCAGCGCCGTAGCCAGGTTGATGGCCGTCGTGGTCTTGCCGACGCCCCCTTTCTGGTTGGCGATGGCCAGCACGCGCGAGGGCGCGATCGCGTCAGGCATCCTGCAAGGCCCGCAGGCCGCGGATCACCAGCACGGGGCTTTCGGCCGGTCCCGCCGGCTCGACGTCGAACTGCCACGCCGATCGCGCAGCGGCCACCTCCTCCGCAGCCCGGGCGCCCTTCGGCAGCAGCATCGTCCCGCCGGCCGCCAGCAACGGCGCTGCCAGATCGAGCAAGGCCGGCAGCGGCGCCAGCGCCCGCGCGGTGACCAGCGGTGCCGGTGCCAGTCCGCACGCCTCGATCCGGCTGACGTGGACCCGCACCGGCGCCCGGGTGACACGTGCTGCCTCCTGGAGGAAGGCGGCTTTCCGCCGATCCGATTCGACCAGGTCGAACGGGATGCCGGTCGCGACCGCCAGCACGAGCCCCGGCAATCCTGCGCCCGAGCCGAGGTCGATCGCCCGCGCCGTGCCCGCCGGGACCAGCGGCAGCAGGCGCAGGCTGTCCTCGACGTGCCGGCTCCAGATGTGCGGCCGGTCGGCGGCGGAGACGAGGTTGATGCGCCGGGTCCAGACCGCCAGCAGGTCGGCGAAGGCGCGCAGGCGGCCGAGCGTCTCCGGCGGGAGGTCGAGGGGGGTCGGCATCGGCGTCGCGTAGCATGGCCGGGCGCTGCGTGCCATGCGGGGCAGCGGCCATGCTAGGCTCGCGCCATGACGCCCGTCGCACGATTCGAACTGCTCCTCCTCCTGATCGGGGCCGTCATCGTGCTCGAGCTGCTGGCGAGGCGCCTGCGGACGCCGCCGGCCGCCGCCTTCGTCCTGGGCGGCATCGGGCTGGCGTTGCTGCCCGGCGCGCCCGACGTGGAGCTGGACCCCGACCTGGCGCTGGTCCTGTTCCTGCCGCCGCTGCTTATGGCCAGCGCCTATTTCACCGTGTGGCGGGACTTCCGGGCCAACCTCAAGATCATCCTGCAACTGGCGATCGGCGCCGTCGTGTTCACGACCTTCGTCGTGGGCGTGGTCGCGCACCTCGTCGTCCCGTCGCTGCCCTGGGCCGCCTGCTTCGCGCTCGGCGCCATCGTCTCTCCGCCCGACGCCGTCGCGGCGAAGGCGGTGCTGCAAGGCCTGAAGCTGCCGCCGCGCATGGTCGTGCTGCTGGAGGGCGAGAGCCTGGTCAACGA
>CAXTJY010000338.1:1675-5066 GCA_964244395.1 uncultured Rhodovarius sp. | reverse complement strand
CCCGGCTGGGCCAAAGCCAGCGGCAGGGGATTGCGGCGATGCAGTGTGCCGTTGGCCGGCCCCACCCAACGCAGCGGGCCGCGCCACAGTTCCTCGCCGACCACATCCCGGTGGCCCTCGGTCAACAAGGTCAGATCCAGCTCGCCATTCTCGATCTGTCGCGCCAACGTTTCCGAATTGCTGCAGACGACGTCGACCTCGATCTTCGGGTGGCTTTCAGCGAAGCCCGCCAGGATGCGGGGCAACCATTGCAAGGCATAATCGTCCGGCGTGCCGAGACGGACCTGGCCGATGAGCGGAGCGGCGCGGAAACTGGCGTGGATCTCGTCATGCAGACTGAGCAGGGTGCGGGCCCTTTCCGCAAGCCAGATACCGCGCGACGTGGGTGCCAGCCCCTTGGCGCCGCGCGCCAGCAAGGGGGTGCCCAGCATGTCCTCCAGCTTACGCATCTGCATGGAGATGGCGCTTTGCGTGCGGCCCACGCGCTCCGCCGCGCGTGTCACCGAGGCACCCTCGGCGATCATGACGAAGGCGCGGAGAATATCGGGGTCCAGCCCCGGCGGTATGGCCAGCATGGCCCATTATCAGAGAATTTGATGATCGACGTCAATATTAGTCGTTAGACTTAACCCTGACAGAGATTGATACAGCGTTTGTGCCGGCCATCACGGTCGGTTACGCGAAAAAGGAATAGCTCCATGTCCGCCTCCATCTCCCCCAACGCCAGCCCCACCCATGCGGGCGCAGAGCGTCTGGCCGGGTTCTGGAACAGCTTGGCGGCCGCCTGGCACGGCGGCGCCATCCTCTGGCGCAACCTGGCGACGCAGCGTGGCCCCGCGGAAATGGACGCCCGCATGCGCCGCGACATCGGCCTGACGCCGCAGATGGTCCGGGCCGAACTGGTGCGGGCACCGTGGCAGATCGAAGCCGGCCTGCGCTGAGGTTTTGAGGGTGACTCCGGGGATGGCTTTGCCCTCTCCGTCGATCGCCCTCGTCCCCTCAACCCCAACTCATCACGGTCCAGGGGCGGGTCGCCCCTGATGGAGAGGGGTACGGGGAGAGGCAAAGCCTTTCCCCGGGCCACCCGCGCGACTCTCAACCAACTCCGCCACTGCCGCCGCGAGCCGGTCCAGTCCATCGCGCATCGCGGGCATGTCGTGGCCGGTGAATCCAAGCATAAGCCCGGAGACGGGCGGTGTGGCCAGGTAGAAGGGGCTGAGCGGCCGCAGTGATACGCCGCGCGCCGCTCCCGCCTGGGCCAGTGCCACGTCGTGCAGCCCCGGCCGCAGCCTGGCCGTAACGTGCATGCCCTGGTCCGGCGCATGGACCTGCATGGAGGTGCCGAGTCGTTCGTTGACCGTTTGCACCAGCCAGTCGCGTGACGCCCGGTACTGCGCCGACATCCGGCGCAGATGGGCGCCGAAATGGCCTTGTTCGATGAAGTCCGTCACCACGCCTTCGGTCACCCCCGGCGAATGCCGGTCCGTCAGGTGCCGGGCGGCGACCATCGCATCCAGCAGTTCGTATGGCACCACCGCATATCCCAGCCGAAGGCCTGGGAAGAGCACTTTGCTGAAGGTGCCGAGGTAGATGACGCGCTCGCCGCGATCGATCCCTTGCAGCGAGGCCAGCGGCCGGCCCGCGTAGCGGAACTCGCTGTCGTAGTCATCCTCGATAATCCAGGCGCGGGCGTCGCGGGCCCAGGCCAGCAATTCGAGCCGGCGGGCCATGGAGAGGACGACGCCCGAGGGCGATTGGTGCGAGGGGGTGACGTAGGCGGCGCGGGCGTGCGGGGCGGCGGCGATGCCGGCCTGGACGACCATGCCATCGGCATCCACCGGCACCGGCACCACCTGGGCCTGCGCGGCGCGCAGCGCGGCGTGCATGGCGGGGTAGGTGGGGTCCTCGATCCACACCGGGTCGCCGGGCTCCAGCAAGGTCTTCAATACCAGATCCATGCCTTGCTGGGTGCCGGAGAGGATCATGATCTGCGCCGGGTCGCACTGCACGGCGCGGCTCGCGCGCAGGTACTGGGCCAGCGCCTCGCGCAGCCCGGGCGACCCCATCGGGTCGGCGTAGCCGAGCCAGAGTGGGTCCGGCCGGCGCAGCCGGGCGGCGGTGAGGCGACGCCAGACCGCCATGGTCCGGTCATCCACGGCGCAGCGGCCGGTATTGAAGGGCAGGGCGGAAAATTGCGCGGGGTCCGGCCGCAGCGCGGCGTAGCGGGCGGCGGGGCCTGGGCGGGCCACCGCGGGGGCGTCACCGTCGGCCGCGGTCGGGCGGAGTGCGGTACCTTCGGCCCGAGAGGTCTCAGACCCGTCTTCCTGGCCGACAACCCGTCCGACGGCGAAAGAGGCGCGCCTGGCGGCTGCGTCGCCGGCCGCGAGTGTCGCCGGGACGGCGGACGGTAGCTTTGCAGGCACGGCGATCGGCAGATGACCTGCGACGAAGGTGCCGGCGCCGACCCGCCCATCGACATGGCCTTCCGCCAGCAACTGCTCATACACCGCGACCACGGAGCTGCGCGCCACGCCCAACCGTGCCGACAGCAGCCGCGTCGCCGGCAGACGGCTGCCGGGCGGTGCAGCGCCGTCCAGGATCAGCCGCCGCAGCCCGTCATGGATCTGGCGGAAGAGCGGCGTGGCGGACCCGCGGTCGATGGTGAAGGACAGCAGGGCGGACCAGTCAGGCATAACACCTGTTAGCGGATTGGTCTGCCGAATTGAAGCGAATTGGACCTTTTGCAAACCACTTGGCACGGCCTAGCAAGGCATCAGCCACAGGAGCCGCAGCATGTCAGACACCTTCGAAAAAACCCCACGCAACCGCGTCGTCCGCCGCCCGCATCGCGGCAAGTACGACAAGGCGACGGTGTATGACATCCTGGACTCGGCCCTGGTGTGCCACATCGCCTATGTCATCGACGGCCAGCCCTACTGCACGCCGACGTCGTTCTGGCGCGAGGGCGACCACCTGTATTGGCACGGCTCCTCTGCCAGCCGGATGATCCGCAGCCAGGGCAAGGGCGTGCCTGTGTGCCTGACGGTGACCCACGTCGATGCCATCGTGCTGGCCCGCTGCGGCTTCAACCATTCGGTGAACTACCGCTCGGTGATGGCCTATGGCACCGCGCATCTGATCGACGATGCCGACAAGAAGCTGGCGCTGATGGACAGCTTCTTGGACCGTTACTTCCCCGGCCGCGCCGCCACCATGCGTCCGGCGACGACGCAGGAGACCAAGGCCACCAGCTTCATCGGCATGGAGATCGACACCGCCTCCGGAAAGATCCGCAGCGAGCCGGTGCATGACGAGGAGGACGACTATGCGGTGCCTGCCTGGACAGCGCTGCTGCCGGTGCGAACCGTGTTCGACGACCCGGTGGAATGCG
>CAXTJY010000338.1:0-1665 GCA_964244395.1 uncultured Rhodovarius sp. | reverse complement strand
CCAACTTTGTATTGAGATTCAGGTGGCGCACTTGCAGTTCCGCCGACTCGGCAATTGGCGTCACCCCTGCACCGTCCTGACGGTGGAATGCGAGCGGCAATTACCGGGCCTGGCGAAGCCCGAAGGCATGGCCGGCTATGTGGGCGGCCGGCGGGTGGATGAGGTGATGCTGGAAAGCTATCGCAAATGGTCGGGTGAGGCCGTCTAAGACCGCCAAGCGGCCTGATGCCGTGCCAGTGGCCACCTGCCTTGCTTGAACGGCGGCCGATGAGGCGTGACGCCCGCAAGATAGGCAGGGGCGGTCCGGCGAGGCGGTGTCGTGTTTCGCGATCCATGGTTCTCCGGCCGGGTGCCCGCCTATCATCGCCGCCGCGGACCAGGAGGCGGCGATGACCGAACTGCATGACATGCCGGCGCGCGAGATGGCCTCGGCCATCGCCGGGCGACGCCTTTCGCCGGTCGAGTTGATTGACGCCATCCTGGCGCGCATCGAGCGGCTCGACCCTTCGGTCAACGCTTTTTCCCATCTCGACACGGTGGGGGCGCGGCGGCAGGCGGAGGCGGCCGAGGACGCCGTGACGGCGGGCGCCCCGCTGGGGCCGCTGCACGGCGTGCCTGTTACCATCAAGGACATCATGCCGGTCGCCGGACTGCCCTTCGGCCGGGGCAGCCGCATCTTCGATGGCAACGTGCCGGACGAGGACGCGCCGCTGGTGACCCGGCTGCGGGAGGCCGGCGCCGTCATCCTGGGCAAGACCACGATCAGCGAATTCGGCTGGAGCGCGGTCAGCCGCAGCCCGGCGACCGGCATCACCCACAACCCGTGGAAGCATGGCTACAACGCCGGCGCCTCCTCCGCCGGCGCGGCGGTGGCGGCGGCGATGGGGTTCGGCCCGCTGCATGTCGGCTCGGACGGCGCCGGCTCGGTGCGGCTGCCGGCGCATTTCTGCGGCGTGGTAGGGCTGAAGCCCACCTTCGGGCGGGTGCCGTATCTGCCTGTCGGCAACAATGACTACATGTCTCATATCGGGCCGCTGACCCGCACGGTGGATGATACCGCGCTACTCTTCGGCGTCATGGCCGGCGCACACCCCTGGGAACACACGACGCTGGATGGGGTGGTGGACATCCCGACCCACGGCGACGTGCGCGGCCTGCGTGTGGCCTTCAGCCCCGACCTGGGCGTGGCGAATGTCGATCCGGAAGTGGCAGCCCTCGTCGCCGAAGCGGCCCGCGCCTTCGAGGCGATGGGCGCCCATGTGGAACAAGTCACCCCGCCCTGGGGCGCGGATGGCCCCGACCTCATCCGCGCCCTGTGGGCCGCGCATATGAGCCCGCACGCCGCCTGGCTGCCGGAATGGGAAAGCCGGATGGACCCCGGCCTGGTCGCCTGCATCCGCAGCGCCGAAGGCCTGTCCGCCCGCGACTACATCGCCGCCCGCGGCCGCAAACTGGCCTACACCGCCGCGATCCACCGCTGGTTCGACCAATACGACCTGCTGCTGACCCCCAGCGCCGGCTGCGCCGCCTTCCCCGTCGAAGGCCTGATGCCGCCGGACTGGCCCGCACACCCCTGGGACTGGATGACCAGCTGGGCCGACTTCTCCTATCCCTTCAACATGTCCGGCAACCCGGCCATTTCAGTGCCCGCGGGCCTGACGACCG
>CAXTJY010000337.1:0-5074 GCA_964244395.1 uncultured Rhodovarius sp. | reverse complement strand
GGACGATGTGGCCGGCAGCGAGGCCGGGCACGAGATCGTGGCGGCGCAGGACGCGCTGGCCGCCGTGCAGCAGGCGCTGGAGGCGCGCTTCGGCGAGGCGGAATCCGCCAAGCTGGAGTGGCGCCCGAACCTCACCGTGCCGCTGGACGAGGACGGCGCCCGCAGCGTGCTGAAGCTGATCGACATCCTGGACGATCATGACGATGTGCAGACCGTCACCGCCAATTTCGAGGTGGATGAGCAGGTGCTGCAAAAGCTTTCGGCTTGACGCGCATCCTGGGCATCGATCCGGGGCTGACCCACACCGGGTGGGGGCTGATCGAGAGCGTGGGGTCGCGGCTGATCCATGTGGCTGACGGCGCGATCTCGACCAAGGCGGACGTGCCCCTGCCGGAGCGCCTGGCCTTCATCTACCGGCGCTTGGGCGAGCTGCTGCAGGAATGGGCGCCGGAGGAGGCGGCCATCGAGCACACCTACGTCAACAAGAACCCGGCCGCCGCGCTGAAGCTGGGCCAGGCGCGCGGCATCGCCTTGCTGGCCCCGGCGATGGCCGGGCTGGTGGTGGCGGAATACCAGGCGATGGAGGTCAAGCGCGCCGTCGTCGGCACCGGACATGCCGACAAGATCCAGGTGGCCGACATGGTGCGGCGGCTGCTTCCCGGCGCGCGGCTGGCGCGGGCGGACGCGGCGGACGCGCTGGCCATCGCCATCTGCCACGCGCACCACCGGGGCACGCGGGTCATGCTGGCCAGGCTGGCGACGGCATGACCGGCTTGCGGTTCGGCTGTCGCGGCGAATGGGGACCGCGCCGGCCGGCTTGGCCGCGCTGGCGTGCGGGGCCAGCATGATCGGCTCGCTCCGCGGCACCGTCGAGGGCGTGCACGAGACCGGCTGCGTGGTCGATGTGAACGGCGTCGGCTACCTCGTCGCCTGCTCGCGCAAGACGCTGGACCGGCTGACGGCGCGGGAGGGCGTGCAGCACCTGCTGGTCGAGACCCGGGTGAGCCAGGATGCCATCACCCTGTACGGCTTCTTCGACGCCGCCGAGCGCGAGGCGTTCCGCGCCCTGATCGAGGTCAAGACGGTGGGGCCGCAAAAGGCGCTGCTGGTGCTGAGCGGACTGGACCCCAATGCACTGGCCCGCGCCATCGCGGCCAAGGAGCGCAAGCGGCTGTCCGAGGTCAAGGGCCTGGGCGCGGCGACCGCCAACCGCGTGATCGACGAGCCGGCGATGCAGAAATGGGCGGTCGGTCGGGCGACGCCGGAGGCGGATGGGCTGGGCGCCATCGAGACCGCGCCGGTCGGCAGCATCGAGAGCGATGCCATCTCAGCCCTGGTCAACCTCGGCATCAAGCGGCCGGAGGCGCAGGGCGCCATCACCCGCGCCGGCTTGCGGCTGGGCGAGGCGGCGACGCTCGATGCGCTGATCCGCGACGGACTGCGGGAATTCGCGCGGTGAGGCGGCGCGCCCTGCTGGCCTGCGCGACCCCCGCCCTGGCGCAGGGCGACAGCCTCGCTGCCATCGAGCGGGCGTCCGGCGGCCGGCTCGGCGTATTCGCCATGAACATGCTGTCGGACCGGCGCATCGCGCATCGGGCGGATGAACGCTTCCCGATGATGTCCACTTTCAAGGCGCTGTTGGCCGCGGCCGTCCTGGCGCACGGACCGTCCCTGCTGGAACGCAGCTTCGCCCTCCCGCACGACCTCCTTGCCTGGTCGCCGGTCACCGAGGCCCACGCCGGGTCCAGCCTCTCGGGTATGGAGCTGTGCGCCGCCATCCTGGAGGCCAGCGACAACACCGCCGCCAACCTTCTGTTGGAGGCCATCGGCGGCCCCGCGGCGCTGACGCAATGGCTGCGCGCCGCCGGCGACCCGATCACCAGGCTGGACCGCACCGAGCCCACGCTGAACGAGGCGCATCCAGGCGATCCGCGCGACACCACCACCCCCGCCGCAATGGCCGGGACGCTGGCGCGCCTGTGCTTCGGCCAGGGCCTGCCGGCCGAGGCGGCGATCCGGCTGACGGGCTGGATGCACGCGCATCGCTTCGGCGGCGCCCTGCTGCGCGCCGGCATGCCGGGCTGGACCCTGGCCGACCGAAGCGGGGCCGGCGGCTTCAACAGCCGGGCCGTTATCGCCGTCGCCTGGCCGCCTGCGCCCACGGGCCCATGGGTCATCGCCGCCTACCTGCATGCAGGGCCGGCCGCGATGCCGGCGAGGGACGCACTGCTGGCCCGGGTGGGCGCCCTCGTGGCGGCGGCCGCATGAGCCTCACCGACCCCGCCCGCCAGGAAGACGATTCCGGTGAAGGCGCCCTCCGCCCGCAAACCCTCGCCGACTTCACCGGCCAGCGCGCGCTCTGCGAAAACCTGTCCATCTTCATCCAGGCCGCCGGCGCCCGCGGCGAGGCGCTGGACCATGTCCTCCTCCACGGCCCCCCCGGCCTGGGCAAGACAACCCTGGCCCAGATCGTCGCCCGGGAGTTGGGCGTGGGCTTCCGCGCCACCTCCGGCCCCGTCCTGCAACGCGCCGGCGACCTCGCCGCCATCCTCACCAACCTGCAGCCGCGCGACGTGCTCTTCGTGGACGAAATCCACCGCCTGCAACCGGCCATCGAGGAAACCCTCTACCCGGCGATGGAGGATTTCCAGCTCGACCTCATCATCGGCGAGGGGCCGGCGGCGCGCACCGTGCGCATCGACCTGCCGCCCTTCACCCTGGTGGGTGCGACCACCCGCTCCGGCTTGCTGGCCCAGCCGCTCAGGGATCGCTTCGGCATCCCGCTGCGCCTGGTGCTGTACACGCCGGACGAGTTGTTCGGCATCGTCCGGCGCGGTGCCGGCAAGCTGGCCTTCGGCCTGTCGGAGGAGGGCGCGCTGGAAATCGCCCGCCGCTCCCGCGGCACGCCGCGCATCGCCGGCCGCCTGCTGCGCCGCATCCGCGACTTCTCGCTGGTCTCCGGCCGGAAGGCCGACCGCGCCATGGTGGACGGCGCCCTGGCGCGGCTGGAAGTGGACGCCCGCGGCCTCGACGCCATGGACCGCCGTTACCTCCGCCGCATCGCCGAGCACCACAATGGCGGCCCCGTCGGCGTCGAGACCCTGGCCGCCGCCCTGGCCGAATCCCGCGACACGCTCGAAGACGTGATCGAACCTTTCCTCATCCAGGAAGGCTTCATCCTGCGCACCCAGCGCGGCCGCATGCTGGGCGACCCGGGCTGGCGGCACTTGGGCCTCACACCGCCGACAGGCGCCTTCAACCAGCCGGATCTTCTGGATGGCTGACGGGCACCGTTTTCCTATCCGGGTTTATTACGAGGACACCGACGCCGGCGGCATCGTCTACCACGCCAACTACCTGCGCTTCGCCGAACGTGCCCGCACCGAAGCTCTGCGTGAGATGGGCCTGCCGCATGCCGAGATGGCATCCCGACACGGCGCCTTCCTGGTGGTGAAGCGCATCGAGGTGGAGTATGCGAAGCCCGCCCGCCTCGATGACCTCGTTACCATTCGTACCACGATCCGCCGTGTTTCCGCCGTGATGGACCTTGATCAGGACGTGCTGCTGGGCGAGGAGCTTTTGGCCGCGCTGCGGGTGCGGCTGGTCTGCGTGGGTGCCGGCGGGCTGAAGCCGCGGCCGGTGCCCGAACCCTGGCGGTCCGCGCTGCGCGCGCGCATCCAGATACCGGAGAATGCCTGATGAATCCTGTGACCAGCTCGCCGCTTGCCGCCGCCGCGCACGACCTTTCGCTGTGGGGCCTGTTCCTGCAGGCCGACTGGGTGGTGAAGGGCGTCATGATCGCGCTCATGCTGGCCTCGGTCTACGTCTGGGCCATCGTGTTCGAGAAGCTGACGGCGCTGTCCCGCGCCAAGCGCGAGGCGAACAACCTGGAAGACGCCTTCTGGTCCGGCGGGTCGCTGGACGAGCTGTTCCGCCGCCAGGGCGACGTACCGGCACACCCGCTGGCCGCCGTCTTCGTCAGCGGCATGCGCGAATGGCGCCGCAGCACCGAGGGCGCGCCGAACAGCCACGTCATCGCCGGCACCAAGGAGCGGGTGGAGCGTGCCATGTCGGTCACCATCCAGCGCGAGATGGAACGGCTGGAGAAGCGGATGACCTTCCTGGCCAATACCGGCTCTGCGGCGCCTTTCATCGGCCTGTTCGGCACGGTTTGGGGCATCATGAACAGCTTCGCCGCCATCGCCGGCATGCAGAACACAAGCCTTGCCGTGGTCGCGCCGGGCATCGCGGAAGCACTGTTCGCCACTGCTATCGGCCTGGTGGCGGCCATCCCCGCGGTGCTGGCCTACAACACCCTGGCCAGCCAGCTGGGCAAGTTCGCTGCCCGTCTGGAAGGGTTCGCCGCCGAGTTCAGCGCCATTCTGAGCCGGCAGACCGAAGCGGCTGCGGGATCCACGCCCTCCGGGCCACGCGCCACGACCGAGGCGCTGTAGCATGGCCGGACCACTGATGGGCCGGGGCGGCGGCCACCGCCGCTACAAGGCGATGAGCGAGATCAACGTCACTCCCTTCGTCGACGTGATGCTGGTGCTGCTGATCATCTTCATGGTCGCAGCACCAATGATGACGTCGGGCGTGCCGGTCGATCTGCCGCGCACCAACGCCACGCCCCTGACCCAGGAGCAGGAGCCCATCACCATCAGCGTAAACCCGGAAGGCCGCATCTTCATCCAGGAGACCGAGGTGCAGATGGAGGAGCTGGTGACCCGTCTGCGCGCCATCGCCGAGGCCCAGCCCACCGCCGCCGGAGAGCCGCAACGCCGCATCTTTGTGCGCGGTGACCGGGCCATCTCCTACGGCCGCGTCATGGAGGTGATGGGCAACATCTCGACCGGCGTCTTCACCCGCGCAGCCCTGTTGGCCGAACAGCCGCCCGGCCGCGCCCCCACCCCTGTCGCCGCCCCCACGGTGGCAGGTCCCCGCAACTCCGCACCCCCCCGGCAGAACCCGCCGAGGTAACGCATGTCCGCCTTCCGGGGCTTTCGTTTCTGGGTCGGGCTGTCGGCGGCGCTGCATGTGGCAGCGCTGCTGTTCCTGATCCTCGACATGCTGC
>CAXTJY010000336.1:2431-5086 GCA_964244395.1 uncultured Rhodovarius sp. | reverse complement strand
TTGCCCATCGGCTTCGGCCTGCTGACGGTGGCGACGCTGGAACAGGCGCAGGAGCGTTCGGCCGATGACCGGCACAATAAGGGCCGCGAGGCGATGTTCGCGCTGCTGACCCAGGTGGCGGTGCGTCGCGGCTGGGGGATCACTTGACCCTGGCTCCCACCAAGGGCCGCCCCCGTACCGGCGCCCGCGTTGCCGCCGTCCAGGCCCTGTTCCAGGCCGAAGCCAGCGGCGAATCGCCCGAGGCGGTGCTGGACCAGTTCATCCGCCACCGCCTGGGCCAGATGCCGGGGCAGGGCGGCTTCGAGGAGGGCCGCGTCCCGCAGGCGGATGTCGGACTGTTCGCCGGCATCGTCCGCAAGGCGGCCACGCACAGCGACGACCTCGACGCCATCATCGGGACCCACCTGGCCGAGGCATGGCCACTGCCGCGGCTGGACCCCGTGCTGCGGGCCCTGCTGCGCGCCGCCACGGCGGAGCTTCGCGACGGCCAGGCACCGCCGGCGAAGGTCGTCATCCGCGAACATCGCACATGGCTTCTTCACCGCCGAGGAACCGCGCTTCGCCGCAGGCGTGCTGGACGCGTTGGCCCGCACACTTCGCCCCGGCGATTTCGTGGGGTGAGCCTGCCGGGGGAATTCGCGCTGATCGCCCGTCACTTTGGGCCGCTGGCGGGGCAGGGCGGGCTCGACCTGTCCGACGATGCGGCCCTGCTGACGCCGCCGGCGGGGCTGGAGTTGGTGCTGGCGGCGGATGCGATGGTGGCGGGCGTGCATTTCCTGCCCGGCGACCCGCCGGACACCATCGGCCGCAAGTTGCTGCGGGTGAATCTGTCCGATCTCGCCGCCATGGGCGCTGACCCGCTGGCCTATCTGATGACGGTGGCGCTGCCGCGCGGCACCTCGGATGCCTGGCTGGCCGCCTTCGTCGAGGGGCTGGCGCGCGACCAGGCGGAGTTCGGCCTGCAGGTGCTGGGCGGCGATACCGTTTCCACCAGCGGGCCTGCCTGCCTGTCGCTCACCATCCTGGGCACCGTCCCGCCCGGCCGGGCGCTGCGCCGCTCCGGCGCCAGGCCCGGCGACGAGCTCTGGGTCTCCGGCACCATCGGCGACGGCGCGCTGGGCCTTCGCGCGGCGCGGGGCGAGATTGACGATGCCTGGCTGGCCGACCGCTACCGCGTGCCGCAGCCCCGGCTGGCGCTGGGCCGGGCGCTGCGCGGCATCGCCACCGCCTGCATGGATGTGTCGGACGGGTTGGTGCAGGATCTCGGCCACCTCTGCCGGGCCTCGGGCTGCGGCGCCGTTCTGGAGGCGGCGCGCGTTCCGCTGTCGCCCGCGGCGCGCGGGGCCGACCTCGCCCTGCTACTGACCGGCGGCGACGATTACGAACTCCTCTTCGCCGCCGCGCCCGGAACCGTCGCGCCGGACCTGGCCGCCACCCGCATCGGCCACTTCACGCAAGGGCCCGTGGATGTTCTGGTGCTGGACGAACAAGGCCAGCCCATGACAATGGCCGCGCAGGGATGGAGCCACTTCTGATGATACGCGTCAGCCCGATTGTGCCGAGTGTGGGGTGCGACGGCCAGCCAAAGCAGCTGGCCGCGCAGCGATGGAGCCACTTCTGATGGAAGCGTCAGCCGAGCGCGAAATGCGCATCACCGTCTGGCGCCTGTTCTTCTGCCAGGCGCTGATGCAGGCCACCGTCGTCGGCCAGGTCGCCATGAGCGCGCTGATCGGCCACACGCTGTCCGCCGATGCCAGCCTCGCCACCCTGCCCATGGCGGTGCAGATGACGACGGTGATGCTGGCCTCCATCCCGGCCGGCATCCTGTTCGCCCGGCTCGGCCGCAGGGCCGGCTTCGTGGTCGGCGCCGTCGCGTCGATCGCAGGGTCGCTGCTCTTCGCGCTGGGCGTCTATTCAGCCAGTTTCTTCGTTTATTGCATGGGCTCGGCCTGCGCCGGGGTGGGCTTCGGCATCGCCCAGCACTACCGCTTCGCGGCGTCGGAGGTGGCGCCCCCGGCCTACCGCGCGCGGGCCATTTCACTGGTGATGACGGGCCCCATCCTGTCCGCCATCGCGGGGCCGGAGATCGTCAAGCGCACCTACGACCTGGCGCTGCCCTATCTCTTCCTCTCCACCTATCTGATTCTGGCGGTGCTGCCGGTGGCATGCCTGTTCCTGCTCGCCGGCACCCGCCTGCCGCCGCCGCCGCCGCGCCAGGCCAGCCCGACGCCGATCGGCGAGATCATTGCCCGCCCCGGCTTCGTGGCGGCCTCGGTGGCCGGGCTGGTGGCCTACGGCTCGATGAACCTGATCATGACCGCCACGCCGCTGGAAATGATGCTGTGCGGCTTCGGCGTCGGCGCTTCCGCCAGCGTCATCCAGTGGCATGCGGTGGCCATGTTCGCGCCCGGCTTCTTCACCGGCCGCCTCGTCGGCCGGTTCGGCATGCGGCGCATGATGATGGCCGGCGCCGTGCTGACCGCCTGCTGCGCCCTGGTGTCGCTGCTGGGCGAGACCTTCTGGCATTTCGTCGTCGGCCTGGTGCTGCTGGGGGTGGGCTGGAACTGGATGTTCGTCTCCGCCACCGCGCTGCTCGCCACGGCCTATGAGCCGGCGGAGCGGATGCGGGCGCAGGCGGCAAACGACTTCATCATC
>CAXTJY010000336.1:0-2421 GCA_964244395.1 uncultured Rhodovarius sp. | reverse complement strand
GGCACCGTGGCCTGCACTGCGTTCCTCTCCGGCTTCCTGCATGCGCGGCTGGGATGGGAGGCGCTGAACCTGTCCATCATTCCGCCGCTGCTGGCCGCGTTGGCGCTGCTGCTGTGGCAGCAGCGGGTGGCCACGCGGGGGCTGCGGGTGGCCTGAGCCGCTGCCTCTGCTTGACCGGGTCAGGCATGGCCGCCACCTTCCGGCTGGATTTCGAAGAGGCCATCGACCATGGCGCAGAGGGAAGGCTTTCAGCCTCCGCAACTGATGGAGCGGGTCCTCGATGGTCAGCGGATCTACTGGCATGTGCTCGCCGTCTCCGGCGCGCAGCGCTTCATCTTCGTCTCCGGCCAATTGCCCCGGGCCAAGGATGGCAGCGTGGTCGCCGCCGGCGACATGGCGGGGCAGATCCGGCAGGTGGGCGAGCATATCCGCACCTGCCTGGAAGCCGCGGGGGCCAGCCTGGCAGACCTCGTCCGCATCACCTGCTACACGACGGACATCGAGGAATTCCATCGCCATGCCCGGGTCCGGAACGAGTATTTCGGCGCCGCGCTGCCGGCCAGCACCGCCGTCGAGGTCCGCCGCCTCGGCCATCCGGACTTCATGATCGAGATCGAGGCGACGGCGATTGTCTGACCGGCCACCAGGGATGCACAGCATGCGGATGACGACACGGCGGGGATGTGCATTGGGCACGCTGGCGCTGGGCATGGCGGCCGGCGCATCGGCGCAGGAGGCGCCGCGCGGGCCGGTCCGCCTCGTCGTCCCCTTCGCCGCGGGCGGCACCACGGACATCCTCGCCCGCTTCCTGCGGCCCGGCATGGAGACCTTCCTGGGCCAGCCCGTCCTGGTCGAGAACCGCACCGGCGCCGCCGGCAACGTGGCCATGGAGGCCGTGGTCCGCGCCGCACCCGACGGGCAGACGGTCTTCGTCGGCGATGTCGGTACCATCTCGATCAATGCCAGCATCTTCCCCGACATGCGCTTCGACCCCGTCCGCGATCTCGCTGCCGTCACCATCCTGGCCGACACGCCGTCGCTGCTGGTGGCCAATACCGGCTTCCCGCCCGGCTCGGTGGCCGAATTGGTCAGCTACGTGCAGGCCCGCCCCGGCGCCGTCTCCTTCGCCTCCCAGGGCAGCGGCAGCATCAACCGGCTGATCATGGAGATGCTGGCGGAGCGAGCCGGACTGCGGATGATCCACGTGCCCTATCGCGGCGGCAACGGCCCCGCCATGACCGACATCATCGCCGGCCACGTGCCGATGATGTTCGCCACCATGCCGGCGGTGATCGGCGCGGTGCGCGGCGGCCAGCTCAAGGCGCTCGCGGTCAGCACGGCCGAACGCCATCCTGCCCTGCCGGCGGTGCCCACCCTGCGCGAGCAGGGTTTCCCCGACCTCACCGTGAGCTCCTGGCAGGGGCTTTATGTGCCGGCGCAGACGCCGGCCGCCACCGTCCAGCGCATCTTCGACGCGACCCAGGCGGCGCTCGGCGCGCCGGGCATCCGCGCCCGCATCGGCGAGGCCGGGTCCATCGTCGCGCCGCCGCGCAGCCCGGCGGCCGCCGCCGCCTTTTCCGCGGCCGAAGCCACGCGCTGGGGCGCCGTGGCCCGCCAGGTCGGTGCCACGGCGGACTGAGCGGCGGCCGCCGCGCGGGGCGGAGCCTGGACGTTCCCGGCAGCGGGTGTAGCCTGTCCGGATGACCAGCATCACGCGCCGCGCGCTGCCCGCCCTGGCCCTGCCGGCGCTGGCCTCAGCCCAGGCAGAATGGCCCAGCCAGCCGATCCGCATGATCATGCCCTACGCCGCCGGCGGCCCGACCGACGTCATCGCCCGGCTGCTGGCCGACGCGCTGTCGCAACGCCTGCCGCAGCGGGTGGTGGTGGAAAACCGCACCGGGGCCGGCGGCAATATCGGCGCCGGCGCCGCTGCCCGCGCCACGGATGGACACACCTTCCTGTTCACCAACACCGGGCATGCGGTGAATCGGCCGCTCTACGCCCGGCTGGATTACGAGCCGGCGACCGACCTCACCCCCGTCACCATCGTCGCCGAAAGCCCGATGGCGATGCTGGTGCCGAACAACTCGCCGGACCGAAGCCTGGCCGATTTCGTCGCCCGGCTTCGCGCCGGGCCGGACCGCTACACCTATGCCTCGTCAGGGGCCGGGGGTGCCTTGCAGCTGGTCAGCCTGCTCTTCCAACGCGCCGCCGGCGTACGGATGACGGAGGTGAGCTATCGCGGCAGCGCGCCGGCCTTGCAGGACCTGGTGGCCGGCAGGGTGGACATGCTGTTCGATGCGGGGATCAGTGCCTTCCCGGTGGCGCAGTCGGGGCAGGCTCGGTTGCTCTGCGTGTCCGGCCCCGCGCGCAGCCCGGTGATGCCAGATGTGCCGACCATCGCCGAGGCCGGCTTTCCGG
>CAXTJY010000335.1:0-5088 GCA_964244395.1 uncultured Rhodovarius sp. | reverse complement strand
CGCTGCGACCTGTTCATCATCGAGTCGAAATCGGGGCCGCGAGACTTCCTGAGCGATTTCAAATGGCCGGAATACCGCGCCTGGTGCGACCGGCTGTACTTCGCCGTCGACCTTGACTTCCCACAAGCCCTATTGCCCGACGAGGTCGGTCTGATCGTAACAGATGGCCGGGAAGCAGCGTTGCTGCGCGAAGCGCCGCTGCACACGCTGGCGCCCGCGCGACGCAAATCGCTCATGCTGCGCTTCGCGCTTATGGCTGGGCGCCGGCTGGCCGCGGAACACGATCCCTGGGGGGCGGAGGAACTTCGCCAGGCCCTCAGGGTCGAATAATCACCAGGACATCGGGATCCGCAGATGCGCGCCGGGGGCCGGACGGAACAGCCGGTCCTGCAGCGAGCCGGGGGAACCATTGTCCTGCGCCAGGCCGCGGCCGGGCAGGACAGGGGCGATCATGCCCGGTGTCACCCGCACAGCTTGGGCCTGCTGGTAGCCGCGCGGTGCCTCGATGCCGGAATTCGGCATCGGCGCGATTTCCGTGCGGGTCGCCACCGCCTGCGGCCGGCGGCCCAGAATGGGCGCCGCCTCGACGACCATGCCGCCACCCATATACGCGGCGCCCGTATCCACTGCTCGGCGGGGTGCCCGTCGGGTGGTTGTCGCGTCCTGTGCCGCGGCGGTGCCGACGGAAATCAGGGCGATGGCGAAACCGAGGAGGAAACCACGATGTTGCATGCACGAATAATTAGGCAATCCGTGCGCGCAGAACAAGGACTCATTTGCCGCTGAATAGGGTGACATGCGCCGCAAGGCCTGGCGGATGCGCGCCCGGCTCGGCGTCGGCCAAGCGCAGGCTTCCGCCATGCAGCTGCGCCACGGCCCGCACCAGCGACAGGCCCAGGCCGGAGCCGGGTGTGTTGCGCGAGCGGTCGGCGCGGAAGAATCGCTCGCCAGCGCGGCCCTGATCCTCGATTCCCAGTCCGGGGCCGGAGTCGCTCACGATGATTTCGACCGCGCCATCCCCAAGCCTGCGTGCCATCAGCCGCACCCAACCGCCCTCGGCGGTGAATTTCACCGCATTGTCCAGCAGGTTGGCGACGGCCTGCAGGATCAGGTCGCGGTCACCCACCATGGGCAGGGTGTCCGGCACGGCAGATTCCAGCCTCTGGTCGCGCGCTTCGGCCACTACCTGATACACGTCCGCCGCATCCGCCAGCACCTCCGCCAGATCGATCTCGGCAAAGGCAGCGCGCCGCGCTCCAGCTTCCGCCTCGGCGATGCGCAGCAGGGCAGCGAAGATGCGGCTGATGTTGTCCAGATCCGCGATGCCCTGCTCGACCGCGCCGCGCCACTCTTCCTCGCTGTGTGCCGTGGCCAGGCTTTCCTCCAGCTTGTTGCGGGCCCGGGCGATGGGCGTGCGCAAATCATGCGCGATGGCGTCCGACACGCCGCGCACGCCCTGCATCAGTGCCTCGATCCGGTCCAGCATGGTGTTCATGCTCAGCCCCAGCCGGTCGAACTCGTCGCCCCGCCCCGAGATCGGCACGCGGCGCGCCAATTCACCGCTGGCGATGCCCATGGCGGTGCGGAAGGTCGGCTCCAGCCGGCGCTCCAGCGCCTGCCGGATCAACGCCGCGCCCATCACCGCGATCAGCATGGCGGCGCCCAACGACCAGACGACGCCCTCGGTCAGCACCAGGCGCAGCTGCAGCCGCTCGCTCTCGTCCCGCCCCACCAACAGGCGCAGCGTGCCTGACCCGTCCGGCAGGTCGCGGCGCATGAAGCGGGCATCGGCCGGAATGCCGTCATGGCTGATGCGGGCCCGGCTGAAGCTGCCTTCGGCATCCGCGATGGCGGGCCAGGTTTCGATGTTGCCGGCCAGTTTGGTGCCGGCCTGGTCCATCAACAGATAAATGGCGTCGTTGGAGACATCCAGCGCGATCCGCTCGGCTATGGCCTCGCGCAGGCCACCCACCCCGGCCTCGCGGAAGCGTTCGGTCAGCGCCACCGCATCGGCGCGGATGACGGCGGCCAACTGGCGGTCCAGCGCGCCGGCGGTCGCCCACCACAGTACCGAGACCAGCACCACCGAAGCCAGGGCGAAGACGATGGTGAACAGCGCGGCGAAGCGAAGTGCCGCGCTCTGCAGCAACCGCGGCGGCGCGGCCCGGTGGCCGCCGGAAAGCGGGCGCTCCGCGGCCGGAATCAGGGCTCCGCGCGGATCATATAGCCGGCGTTGCGCACCGTGTGGATCAACGGCCGGTCAAAGCCTTTGTCCAGCTTTTGCCGCAGCCGGCTGACATGCACGTCGATGACGTTGGTCTGCGGGTCGAAATGGTAATCCCACACCTTCTCCAGCAGCATGGTGCGGGTGACGACCTGGCCGGCGTGACGCATGAGATGTTCCAGCAGCCGGAACTCGCGCGGCTGCACGTCGATCTTGCGCCCCGCCCGCGTCACGGTGCGGCTGAGCAGGTCCAGCTCCAGGTCGGAGACGCGCAGCCTTGTGGCGGGCGCATCCACGCTGGGGCGGCGGGCCAGCGCCTCGACCCGGGCCAGCAGCTCGGCGAAGGCGAAAGGCTTGACCAGGTAGTCGTCGCCGCCGGCCTTCAGCCCCTTCACCCGCTCATCCACCGCGCCGAGAGCGGAGAGGAACAGCACCGGGGTGCGGTTGCCCTGGCCGCGCAGCGTCTCCACCAGCCGCACCCCGTCGACGCCCCCCGGCAGCATGCGGTCCAGCACCAGCAGATCGAACTGTTCGGAAGCCGCGAGGAACAGGCCGTCGCGCCCGTTGGGCGCGTGCTCCACCGTATGCGCGGCCTCCTGCAGCCCCTTCTTCACGAAGCGCGCGACCTCGACATCGTCTTCCACCAGCAGGATGCGCATGCGGGGGTTCCCTAAAGCTGGAGCAAGTTTGAGGCCCGCCGAGCGTCACCGGTCAAGTCGGTTTCCGGCCCGCTCAACTGGGCGTGGCCGGGCGACGGCCGACCTGCACGGTCAATTCCTGCGAGCGGCCGTCGCGCTGGACGGAGAGGCGCACCGGCTGCCCCGGCGCCACCGCGGCGACGTAACGGACCAGGGCGCGAGACGTCTCCGTCCGTTCGCCGTTGACGGCGAGGACAACGTCCCCCGGGCGCAGCCCGCCGCGCTGTGAAGGCCCGCCCCGTACCACGTCTGTCACCAGCACGGCGCGCCGGCCGGTAGGCTGATCGGGCACCAGATCCTGCACCGAGACGCCGAGCCAGCCGCGCTCCACCCGCCCATCGCGGCGGAGCTGCTCGATGACGGGGCGGGCCAGGTCGGACGGCGTGGCAAAACCGATGCCGGCATTGGCGCCGGAGGGCGAGTAGATGGCGGTGGAAATGCCGATCACCTCGCCGGCCACGTTGAACAGCGGGCCGCCGGAGTTGCCGGGGTTGATGGCGGCATCGGTCTGAATGAAGTCGTCGAACGGCCCGGCGCCGATCTCGCGGCCGCGGGCGGAGACGATGCCGGAGGTGACGGTGCCGCCCAAGCCAAAGGGATTGCCGGCGGCCAGCACCCATTGCCCCACGCGCATGGCGTTGCTGCTGCCCCAGGTGACGGCGATGAGGTTGGCGCGCGGCTCGACCCGCAGCAGGGCGAGGTCGGTCAGCTCGTCGGTGCCGACGACGCGGGCCGGCAGTTCGGTGCCGTTCTGCAGCGAGACGGTGACGCGCGACGACGTGCCGACCACGTGGTTGTTGGTGACGACGTAGCCTGTGGGGTCGATCACGAAGCCCGAGCCGGCGCCCTGGGTCCGTTCCCGCCGACCGCGGAAGTAGCGCTCGAAGGGGGTGCCACGGAATTCAGGCGGCGGCTGGGCCGGGGCCTCGCCCTGGACGGCGATGTTGACCACGGCGGGCAGGACGCGCTCGGCCAGGTCGGCGAAGTCGGGCAAGGCGGCACGTTGGGCCAGGGCTGGCGTGGCGGCGCAGCCCAGCAATGTCGCGGGGGCGGCTAGGCCGAGGGCGAGGACCGCGCGGCGCGGCGGGGCGTTGAAGGGGGGTGGCGAAGCGGTCACGGATCTACCCTGGCATGGTGGGCCGGAGTCGTGGCCCGACGGAGAACAAGCCCCTCATATGGGAGGGTATGCAAGCCTTCCCATATGCAGGGCGTCCATTCCGCCGCTTCCAGTCATTTTGGCTTCTGGGCCTGGACGTATCGCTTCAGCACGGCATTGATCCGCGTTTGCCAGCGCGGGCCGAGGTTGCGCAAATGGGCGATGATGTCGGCGTCGAGGCGGAGGGTCAGCTGCTGCTTGGTGGGGGGCGGGACGAGGGACGGGTCATCAAACCCAGGCCAATCCAGAGGAACCGTGTCGGATCTTGAGCGATGCCACGCTGGATTTCCTCGTTAAACTTGTTTCGCAGCTTGCTAAGGTCAGTCTTGTCACCGATCGCCTCCAGGGCCGCTTTGACGGCCCGGCTATCTCCCGGATCCGGAAGGACGAGCACTGATGATGCGGCGTCTCTGGCCCTGCCACGTGAAGACGACGACAAGCCCGAAGCCTTCGACTTCGCCCTGCGCGACGAACCGCTCTTCGCCATTGTCGCGTCAAGCACGACGGCGCTGGCGTGGTGCACCCGGGTGCACCCTCACCCAGGCACATCCCCCGCCAGCGTCACCCGGTGCATCAGCCGCTTCTGCCCGTGATAGTCGTTCAGCGGGTAGTGCAGGCAGCAGCGGTTGTCCCACAACGCCACGCTCCCCACCCCCCACCGGAAGCGGCAGGTGAATTCCGGGCTGACACTGTGCCGGAACAGGAATTCCAGCAGCGGCGCGCTCTCCGCCTCGGTCATCCCCTCGAAGCGCGCGGTGTGGCCGGCATTGACGTAGAGCGCAGGGCGCCCGGTCTCCGGATGGGTGCGCATCACCGGGTGCAGCGCTTCGTACTGCGTCGGCGCGCCGGCCTTGCCGCCATCCTTGATGCGGTCCTCGCGCGTCTTGCTGACATCGGCCTTGGCGCTGGTGTTCGCCGCCCGCAGCGGCCGCAGCATGGCCTGCATGGCCGGAGTCAGGGCGTCCCAGGCCGCGCTCAGGCTGGCGAACATGGTGTCGCCGCCGGCCGCC
>CAXTJY010000334.1:0-5106 GCA_964244395.1 uncultured Rhodovarius sp. | reverse complement strand
TTGCCGATGCGGATCAGCGTGCCCAGCGAGGGCTGCGTCGGCGGCACACCCACGCCGAGGAAGGACAGCGTCGCCTCGGCAAGGATAGCCAGCGCCAGGTTCAGGGTGCCGATCACCAGCACCGGCCCCAACACGTTCGGCAGCACATGTTGCACCATGATCTTGAAGCGGCCGAGGCCGATGACCCGGGCAGCCAGCACGTATTCTTTGTTGCGCTCGACCAGCGTGGAGCCGCGCACGGTGCGGGCGAATTTCGGCCATTCGGAGACGCCGATGGCCAGGATGACGACGAAGAGCGCAATCTGGTCATGCACCTCCCGCGGCACCGCGGCGCGCACGATGCCGTCGATCAGCAACGCCACGAGGATGGACGGAAAGGTGAGCTGGATGTCGGCGATGCGCATCAGCAGCGCATCCACCGTGCCGCCCAGGTAGCCGGCGAGCAGGCCGACCGAGACGCCCAGGGTCAGCGCAAAGATGGTGGCGGAGAAGCCCACCAGCAGTGAAACCCGTGCGCCGAACATGATGGCGGAGAGCACGTCGCGCCCCTGATCGTCGGTGCCGAGCAGGAAGGCGCGGTCTCCCTCATCTGCCCAGGAGGGTGGCTTGAAGGCGTCCATGAGCTGCAGCGAAGCGAGATCGAACGGGTTGTGCGGCGCCAGCAACGGCGCCGCCAGCGCGCCGGCGATGCAGATGAAGGCGACGATGGCCGACGCCATGGTCACCCAGGATCGGGTGAACGACCACCAGATGTCGGAATCGAAGAAGGCCCTCATCCCGCCGTCCCGTCATGGCCGGGCTTGACCCGGCCATCTCCAAAAGGCTGAGGCCCGGGGCCCGTGCCCGTGGCGGCAGTCGTGCCCAACGCCAAAGAGATGGCCGCGTCGAGCCCGGCGATGGACGCAACTTTCGGTCCGCCCTTCGTTCTATAGGACCTTGTCGAGGCGGCCATCAATGCGCCCCCTTCCCGATCCGCAACCGTGGGTCCACCGCGTAATACAGCAGGTCCACGATCAGATTGATGACCACGAAGACCAGCGCGATCAGCATCAGATAGGCCGCCATCACCGGAATATCCGCGGCCCCCACGCTCTGGATGAACAGCAGCCCCATGCCCGGCCACTGGAACACCGTCTCGGTCACGATGGCGAAGGCGATGATGGCGCCGAGCTGCAAGCCGGCGATAGTGATCACCGGCACCAGCGTATTCTTCAGCGCATGGCCGAAATTCACCGCACGGTTCGACAAACCGCGGGCGCGGGCGAATTTGATGTAGTCCGTCCGCATCACTTCCAGCATCTCGGCCCGCACAAGCCGCATAATGAGAGTGAGCTGGAACAATCCCAAGGTGACCGCCGGAAGGATCAACGCCTTCAGCCCGCTCCATGTCGTGAAGCCGGTTGCCCAGAAGCCGAGCTGCCGGACTTCGCCACGCCCGAAACTCGGCAGCCAGCCCAGCGCCACCGCGAAGATCAGGATGAGCAGGATGCCGATCAGGAAGGTCGGCAACGACACGCCGATCAGGCTGAACGTCAGGAAGAACCGGCTCAGCCAGGAGTTACGATACAGTCCGGTATAGACCCCCATCGGCACGCCCACCGCCATGGCTATGAAGGCGGCGCACAGCGCCAGCTCCAAGGTCGCCGGCGCCCGCTCGCCGATCAGCTCGGCCACCGGCCGCGACAGCCGGTAGGAGAGGCCGAACTCGCCCTGCGCCGCATTCTTCAGGAAGGTCCAGAACTGCACGAAGAACGGCTGGTCCAACCCCAATGACCGCACCAGCTCGACCCGCTGCGCCTCGGTGAAATCCTGCCCCAACATGATGCTGACGGGGTCACCCACATAGGCGAACATGGCGAAGCTGATGAAGCTGACCACAAGCATCACCGGGATGGCCTGGAGAATGCGGGAGACGACGAAGGCAAACACCTAGTTCACCACAGCCCAGCGGAAATACGGCTGATTGTTCGCCATGTGAGGAATGGTGATGCTCTGCCGCATCGCCCATGGGATCATCTGGTGGTGCAGTGGAATGATCGGCACGTCCTCGCGGACCAGCCGTAGCGCCTGGCGCATCGCCTCCTGCCGGGCCTCGCCCAGCTCGGTCTTGATCCGGTCGATCAGCGCGTCCATCGCCGGGTTTGAGTAGCGGCCGTAATTCCATACCCCATCGCCCTGCGCGCCGTTGCGCGTCGCCAGCAGGGACTGAAACGAATACAGCCCGTCCAGCGTCGGCACGCCCCAGCCCAGCAGGTAGATGCTGGTATCGTCGCGCTGGATCTGGGCGAAGAACGGCGCCAGGGGCTGGCTCTTCAGCGCCGCCCGCACCCCCACCCGCGCCCACATCGCCACAATGGCCTGGCAGATCTGCTCATCATTAATGTAGCGGTTGTTCGGGCAGTCCAGCGTCACGCCGAAGCCGTTGGGATACCCCGCCTCGGTCAGCAACGCCCGGGCGCGGACCTGGTCGAACGGCAGGCGCACATCCTCTTCCCGCGCGTAACCCTGCACCTGTTCAGGAAACAGCGTCCCCGTCGGTACGCTTTGCCCGCGCATGGTGATGCGCTGGATCGCAGCGATGTCGATGGCGTGGTACAGCGCCTGCCGCACCCTCAGGTCACGGAACGGGTTGCGGCCGCGGACGTCCGAATACAGCAGCTCGTCCCGCGCCACATCCAGCCCGAGGAAGATGGTGCGCACCTCAGGCCCTTCCAGCACCCGCAGCCCGGGCGCGCTCCGCAGCCGCTGCAAATCCTGTAAAGGCGGGTCGAGCACGAAGTCGATCTCGTTCGACAGCAGCGCCGCCACCCGCGTCGCGTCGCTGGAAATCGGCCGGAACACGATCTCGGTCACGTTGCCATTGTTCGGGTTGGCCCAGCCCCACCAATCGGCGTGGCGGGTCAGCACCGTCCGCACATCCGGCTCGCGGCTGGCCAGGCGGAATGCGCCGGTGCCGTTCACGTTGCGGACCGTGAAGGTCTCCTCCCGCGTGCGGGTGTTCTGCGGCCGCGCGGCGTTGTTCCGCTCGCTCCAGGCCCGGCTCATCATGAAGATCGAGGCGATCTTGTTGGGCAGGATGGGATCGACCGCGCGAGTGATCACGTCCACCGTCAGCGCGTCCACCGGTTCGACGCGCTCGATGGTATCGACATAGATGCCGAAATTGCTGGAGGGCGCCTGCGCCCGCCCAATGCTGAACACCACGTCGTCGGACGAAAAAGCCTCGCCCTCATGGAAGCGCACGTTCGGCCGCAAGGTGAAGCGCCAGCGATTCGGCTCGACCTGCGCCCAGGCGGTGGCCAGCCCCGGCTCCAGCCCCAGCTCGCGCGAGCGGGCGATCAGCGGGTCGTAGATCTGCTGCAGCACCATGGTGACGGTGCCGACATTCTGACTGTGCGGGTCCATGGTGTTGGGGTCGCCACTGGCGGCCCAGCGGATGGTGCGCGCATCCGCCCCGGCCATCAGCAACAGCGCCGCGAACGCGGCCAGCCACCCACTCCGCATCCCCAGGATCTCCCGTTCTTGCAACGGGTCATAGGATGACGTTGGCCGGGGTGGAAGCCTGGCTAACCCATCGGTTGCGGCGGTGACGCCTGGTCTGCCCAATCCTTGACCACGGAATAGCCCACCGCCAGCAGAACCGGCCCCAGGAACAGGCCCAGGAAGCCGAAGGCGATGACGCCGCCCAACGCCCCCAGCAGGGTCAGCAACAACGGCAGGTCGGCGCCTTTGGAGATGAACCAGGGCCGGATCACGTTGTCCACCGTCGAGATGCCCAGGCCGCCATAGAGCAGCATGAAGATGCCCCAGCCGATGCTGCCCTGGCTGAACAGCCACAACGCCGCCGGAATCCAGATCAGCGGCGCGCCCACGGGCAGGATGCTCACGACGCCGGTGACCACCCCGAGCAGCCCGGCCCGCGGCACGCCCGCCAGCCACAGCCCGAAGAAGGTCATCAACCCCTGCGCGATGGCGGTGCCGACCAGCCCGAACACCACGCCGCGCGTCACATTGCCGGTGAGTTCGACCAGATGATGCGCCCGCGGCCCGCCGGCCAGCCGCTCCATCATCGCCTCGATGCGGGTCGCGATGGCCGGGCCGTCGCGATAGAAGAAGAAGGCGAGCAGGATGGCCACCAGCAGTTCGGCCACGCCGGACAGGATCGATAGCAGGAAGCCCAGCAGGGTCTGCGCGATGGTGCCTGCGTAGGGGCGGATGACGGCCATCAGCGCGCCGCTGTCGCCCGCGATGCTGCGCCACCATTCCACCGCGCTGTCACCCACGAAGGGAATGGCGGAGAGCGCCGGTGCGATGTCCGGCAGGCCGCCGGCCAGCAGGCCCTCGATGCTGGATTGCAGCGCGTCGATCTCGGAACGCGAGGTCGGTGCGACCCAGATGATCGGCAGCACCAGCACCAGGAAGGTCACCACCACCATGACCAGGGCGGCCGGGGTGCGCGGCAGGCGCGCCCGCTGCATCAGCATGACGTAGAGCGGCCAGGTGCAGAAGACGAGGATGGCGGCCCAGAGCAGCGAGGAGATGAACGGCCGTACCACCAGGAAGCAGCCGATGGCCAGCGCCACCGCGGCGGCGAGGGCGAAGATGCGGGTAGTTTGCATCAGTTCGGCGCTCCCGTCAGGGAGGCGCCCGGCGCTCCCGTCAGGGAGGCGCCCGGCACTCCCGTGCGCGAACCCTGCGGCGCCACTGGCCCGGTGATGCCATGCGCGTCCAGCGCCGCCCGCACCGTGCCGTCGGCCTTGGCCTGCTCCATCCAGGCGGTGGCCGCCGCCAGCGCCTCAGGCCGCCGGGGCGGCACGGCGATGGCGGTGCCCGAGGCATGGAAATGCCCGTCCAGGATGCGGGCGCCGGGCAGTTGCGGCAGCAGCGCCTCCAACGACTCTCGGCCCAGCGCCACGGCATCGGCGCGGCCCTCGCGCAGCGCGGCGATCGCGTCGGCCATGCCGATGGCGGCGGTGAAGGCCGCGCGCGGAAAGGCCCGTTCGGCGGCGCGCAAGGTGGTGGTGTTGCGCACGCCGACGTTGCGCAGGGCAGCCTCGCGCGCCACCTCGACGTTGCGGACGGCCACCCCCGGCATCACCAGCAGGG
>CAXTJY010000333.1:0-5143 GCA_964244395.1 uncultured Rhodovarius sp. | reverse complement strand
CAGCCCTTGCCGATGAACGAGTTCATGCAGCAGAACCTGCGCGAGGCTTGCGGCGTGAACGTCACTTTCGAGGTGACGGAGTGGAACACGCTGCTGAATGCCACCCGCGCCGCCCCTGGCGCACCCATGCTGCAAGGCTCGGTGGCGCTGAACCCGTCCTCGCCCAGCTCGGACCCCTCGGTGGCGGCGCGCTACTTCCTGCAGTCCTTCGTGCCGCCCAACGGCTTCAACTGGCCGCAATGGCGGGACGAGCAGTTCGAGACCGCCTTCTCCCGCCTGGAACGGGCCACCACGCCGGCCGACTTCAACGCCGCCTATGCGGCCGCGCATGAGCGCCTGGTGGACAACCCACCCTGGCTCTACATCGTGCACGACCTCAACCCACGCGCCATGAGCCGCCGGGTGCGCGGCTTCACCTCGGCACAGTCCTGGTTCCAGGACCTGGTGACGGTGGAAGTGCAGTGATGCGCTGGATCGTCGCAGCCTTGCTGGTACTGGCCACTTCCGCTGGGGCGCGGGACTACATCAAGGGCCCGGAAGCGACTCAGATGCGGGCCTATTCGCCGGCCGTGGTTACCGAAGGCGGCCGCGTCGTCTGGCTTGCCGGCCAGACCAGCCTGATGGACGCCAGCGGCACCTCGCTGGTCGGCAATTTTGAGGGCCAGGTACGCGACGTTTTTCGCCGGCTCGATGCCACTCTCGGCCGCGCCGGTGGCAATCTGTCGAACATGGTGACGATGACGGTGTTCATCACCGACACCCGGCTGGGCACGCGGTTCACTGAAATCCGCCGCGAAATCTTCGGCGATAACTTCCCGGCCAGCGCGCTGATCACCGTGGTCGGTCTGGCGCAACCCGGCATGCTGGTCGAGGTGCAGGGCATCGGCGTCATCGGCGACCGGTAGCCGCTTGCCGGTGGGGCCGCGCCGTCGGATCATCCCGGGGTCGTTCAAGGAGACCCCACGATGATCATCGACCTGCGTATCTACACCTGCAAGCCAAACAAGATGGCCGCTTTCGTGAAGCTGTATGAGGAGAAGGCCTGGCCCCTGCAGCTCAAATACCTGGAGAACTGCCTGGGCTGGCATACCACGGTCGAAGGTCCACTGAACCGCGTGGTGCATATGTGGGGCTACACCGATCAGGGTGACCGCGAGCGCCGGCGCAACGCCATGGCAGCTGACCCTGCCTGGGGTGCGTATCTGCAAGCCGCGGCAGATGGCGACCTGCTGGTGGACATGCAGAATCGTATTCTGAAGCGTACGCCATTCTTCGATGCCTACCTCGCCAGCAAGGCGTGATCGGCGCGCTCACCGCGCCGCCGCTGTGAGAAGGTCCGCCCCATGACCGGCGTCTGGAGCCACGTCAACCGCGCCGCCCGCGATGTGGGCGTGCTGGTCTATGCCATGAACCAATCGTTCACGCCGGGCTTCGGCGCCATGCCGGCCGGCTATTGCTTCGGGCTGGCGGCCGTGTGGCTGTCCCATCGGGCCAGGCTGCTGGATTACGACTATAATGCCGAGACGCAGGAACTGTGGTTTCCCGGCCCCAAGCCCTACCAGGTGCAAAGGGCCTTCGACGACACACTCGCCGCCAGCCACGGCGATCTCTGGGCGGCGAGCAAGGCCGGCCTCGTCAAGGCCAACATGCAGCCCTTTGTCGGGCGGTGGCAGTCCAACGAGGGCAGCACCATCGACACCACCGGCCTTTACAGCGTGATCAACAAGACCGACTCCGTGACCGTGAAGGGCGGCGACGGCCTCTACATCGTCGGCATGCGCAACGCCGAAGGCAAGGCGCACGCCATCGCCATCGTCAACGAGCCCAACCAGGGGTGGCGATTGTTCGATGCCAATCACGGGCATTTCCGGATGACGGGCAACGACTATTTTTTCAAATTCATCACCTGGTACTTCAAGGGCGGGGTCAGCAATTACGCCAAGGACTACCCGAAAGGCTGGGTTACGATGGGCATCCTCCCCCCTTGGGGCTGAGCCGCCATGCCGCGTTGGCGGCGCTGGCCCTACCGGTCGCGCAGGAGCGGCCAATGGCCCCGGTGGTGGACTACGCCGCGCAACTGCTGGGGTGATTTAGCTGGCGCGAGGCCGCCGCACCGCGCCACCATGCGCGAAACGGGAGGAACATCATGTTGCCAGCCATTGGCCGCCGCACGGCCCTGCTTGCACTCGCCACGCCCGCCTTCGCCCAGCCCGCCTGGCCCACCCAATCCGTTCGCTACATCAACCCCTACCCGCCGGGCGGCCCGACCGACACGCTGTCCCGCCGCCTGTGCCAGAAGCTCTCCGAACTGTCCGGTCAGCAGTTCCTGGTCGAGAACCGCTCCGGCGCCGGCGGCAATGTGGGGGTGGATGCCGTCGCCAAGTCGCGCCCGGATGGCTACACGCTGGGACTGGGCGGCATCGCCAGCCATGGCGTGGCGCCCACCATGTACGCCACCCTGCCTTTCGATGTGACGCGCGACTTCACCTACGTCTCGGGGATGTGGCAATTGCCCAACCTGCTGGCGGTCAACCTCGACCTGCCGGTGCACAGCGTGGCCGAACTGCTGGAATACGCCCGCGCCCGCCCGGGCGAGCTGACCTTCGGCTCCGCCGGCCCCGGCACCACGCTGCACCTGGCGGGCGAGGTGTTCAACCTGCTCGGCCGGGTCCGCCTGGTCCACGTTCCGTATCGCGGCAGCGCGCCCGCGCAGCTCGACCTGCTGGCCGGGCGGGTCAGCATGATGTTCGACAACATCCCGGGCACGCTCACGCTGGCGCGGCAGGGGCGGGTGCGGCCGCTGGGCGTCACCTCGCTAGCGCGCAGCACGACGGCGCCGGAGATCCCGGCCATTGCCGAGACCCTGCCGGGCTTCGACGTCGTATCCTGGACCTGCCTGATCGGCCCGGCAGGCATCCCCGCGCCCATCGTCGCCAGGCTGTCGGAGCTGATGCGCGCCGCGCTGGCCGCCCCCGATCTGCGGGCCAGCTATTTCGAGCTGTCGGCATCACCCTGGTTCACCACGCCGGAGGAGACAGCGACGTATCAGGCGCAGAGCGTGGCCAGCCTGGCGCCGGTGGTTAGGGCAGCCGGCCTGCGGGCGGACTGAGCGCTGCGGATTGCGGTAGCTCCTGGGTGCGCCGGCAAGCCAAGGGCGGGTCGGCCGCAAGCGCCCAGCCAGACGGGGGCAGACAGATGGTCGATCCTGCGGAGCCCCCCCTAGGCGACGGACCGCCCCTGGCCCTGCCAGGGGTCAGGGACAGGCACGCGGTCGATCACACGTCAGACCTGCGGCGTCCGCTCCTCCGGCGTAGCCGCCAGCCCGTGGGTTCGCAGCCAGCCCGACACGGTGGGCGCGGACGTGGCCACGCAGAACGGCACCGCCAGCACAAGCCCGGCCGCCCATGGCAACGCCCAGGGCCAGGCGGAAATCGGCAACGCCACGAAGACCGCCACCCCGAACAGCGTATGCGGCCACAGCAGGCGCGCGGCATCCGCCCAGCTGACACCGCGGTCCACACGGTTCTGCGGCGCCCAGCCGCGCAGCCGGCGGAATGGCAACGCCACCAGAAACATCGCCTTGTTGAAGACGCTGATGGGGTCCAGCAGCGTGGTAAAGCCGATCTCAAGCGCCGCGCCGCGTGCGAATCGCCCGCGGCCACCATACTCCGCCGCCAGCGCCGGCGTCCCGAGCACCTGCGCATAGCCCAGCAGCTTGGGCGCGTGCAGCGCCGTCCAGGCGGCGAACATGGCCAGCGCCAGGGCCGGCTTGTCGGTCGCGCTCCCCGCCGCCGCGTTGCATGTAGCGAAGACCAGCACCGCCACCCAAAGCGGCGCGCCGGCGAACAGCAGGATGGCCTGCGCCAGTTGCCAGCGCCCCATCCAGGTCATCCCCGGCAGCCGCAGCAGCGAAAAATACTGCATGTTGCCGGCGCCCCAGCGCAGGTCGCGGGCCATGAATTCGGGCAGGGCGGGCGGGTTGCCCTCCATGCTGCCGGCCTCGATGGGCAGCGCCACCACTTTCCAGCCGGCGGCGTGCAGCCGCACCGCCTCCACCTGGTCGTGGCTGAGTATGGGGTTACCGTCGGGCAGGGCCTCCAGCCGTGCGTGTTCGCGGAACGGCGCGATGCGGATCAGCGCGTTGTGGCCCCAATACGGCCCCTCATCGCCCTGCCACCAGGCCTGGCCGGTGGCCCATATGCGCATGCCGGCGCGCATGCCGAACTGGAACAGCCGGGGGAAAGCGGCGGAGGCCGGGCGACCGACGATGAGCTGCTGGATGATGGCAATCCGTTCGTCCGCCTGCATCAGCCCCACCAGCCGCAGCACCGCCTCGGCGGACATCTCGCTGTCGGCGTCCAGGCACAGCATGAATTCGGCGTCGCCGGCGTGGTGGTCGCAGAAATCCATCACGTTGCCGGCCTTGAAGCCGGTGTTGTTGATGCGGCGGCGGTAGCGCGCGGCGGGCAGGCGGGTTGCGATGGCCGCCGCCTCGCCAGCCCCGTCGCCCGGGGTGTCGCTGAGGAACCACAGGGTGAAATGCGCTGGCGGCAGGGCGGCCATCAGCCGCTCCAGCGGCGGCAGGACCACCTCCATCGGCTCGCTGCGGATGCAGACGATGATGGCGGTGCGGGTGCGCGGTGGCCCGGCGCTGCGCAGCGCCGGAAGCAGCGCATTGGGCGCGTCGCGGGTGCCCATCAACAAAGCGAAGCCCAGGATGGCGTTGGCGGCGCACAGCGCAGTCCAGGGCGCGGTGCCGGCGAAGGCCAGCAGGGTCAGCCATTCCCAGATGCCAAGTCCGCCCGCCGCCATCGCCCGCGCCGCCAGCCAGACCAGCAGCGCCGCGATGCCGACCAGCAGCGATAACAGCAGCAAACGTCTCAGGAGCATGGCGGTGGATAGCCGCTTGAGCGCGTGCTGCCCATCTCTTGCCAGGCCCACGACCTTGCAGCTCCCCTGTGCCGGTCCGTGCCTGAGCGAACGGCGAGCCTGCCGCCGGCGCCGCGCCGGCCGGCATCAAACGCTTGCCGCCGCACCTGCGCCGGAGACGACCGGCAGCGTTTCCAGGCCACGCAACACCAGCCCTGGCCGCCACGCCGGCGGCTGGCCGGGCCGCAACAGGCGCAATACCGGGGCGCGCCGC
>CAXTJY010000332.1:0-5161 GCA_964244395.1 uncultured Rhodovarius sp. | reverse complement strand
CCGCATCGGCACCCGCAAGAAGCTGGACGACGTGCTGACCGCCAGCTTCGCGCAGATGAAGGGCATCGCCATCGTCACCATGAGCGCGGCGAATGGCCGCGGCGTGGACAAGCTGATGCCCACCGTGCGGGCCATCCTTGAGTTGTGGAACAAGCGCATCCCGACCGGAGCGCTGAACCGGTGGTTCGAGGAGGCGCAGGAGCGCCACCAGGCGCCGCTGGTGCAAGGCCGGCGGCTCAAGCTGCGCTACGCGACGATGCCCAAGGCCCGTCCGCCGACCATCGTGATCTTCGGCACGCGAGCCGAGCTACTGCCGGTGGACTACCAGCGCTACCTGGTGAACAGCTTCCGCGAGGCGTTTCACATGCCAGGGGTGCCGATCCGGCTGCAGATGCGCGGGACAGAGAATCCTTACGCGGACCAGGAGTGACGCGGCCGCGTCACTTGATCAGTGCCGCGACGCGGAGCATTTCTTCATGCATGGTTAATATCCTGGGTTCTTCAGCCTCCGACACGCTGACCGGCACCGCCGGTGACGACACCCTATCCGGTGCCGGCGGCGACGATCTGGTCAACGGCCTCGCTGGCAATGACCTGCTGGATGCCGGCGACGGCAACGACACGCTGTATGGCGGCGACGGCAATGACCGGCTGCTGGGCGGGCTGGACGCCGACCTGCTGAGCGGTGATGCCGGAGCCGACAGCATCGACGGCGGGGATGGTCGCGACACGATTGATGGCGGCTACGGCAACGACTCGATCATGGGCGGCGATGGCGATGATATGCTGACCGGTGGCCCGGGCGGCGACTTCATGGATGGCGGCGCGGGCGACGACATCATCACCGATTATGATGGCGGCGGAACCCTGCGCGGCGGCAGCGGCAACGACATCTTTCGCGTCAGCGGCATCCTGCAGACCTACGGCCCGACGACGGTGGATGGCGGCACGGGCGACGCGGACCAGGCCGAAGGCACCAACCTGACCGGGATTACTTTCGTCGGTGTCGAACGGCTGCTGGTCGACCCTGGCGCGTTGGTTGCCGGCGGGACCGGGCGCATGGGGGTGAACGTCGATCGGCTTGGCAGCATCGCCACCCTGGTCGGCAGCGGCGGCGGCCTGGCCCGCTTCAGCGGCGGCGGCGACTTCTCGAAATTCACCCTCATCGGCTTCAGCGGGATCGACAGCGACGGCGCGTCGGTAGCGGGCACCGCGGGGAACGACATCCTGCGGGCAGGCTATCAGACCACGATCAGTGGCGGGGCCGGTGACGACCAGATCATCACCGCGCTCGGGACCACCACCAACGATAAATTTCCTCGAAGGCTGGTCGGAGGCGAGACCGTCTCAGGTGGCGATGGCAACGACACCATCACCATCAAGGCCGATTTCGGTCCAGTCAGCATCACGGATACCGCCGTGGCCCCGCGGTCGATCGATGGGGGCACGGGCCTCGACCGCCTGGTGATCGCCACGATCGCGACGGGCGCTACGACGCTGACCAGCACGGTGATCGCCGGCATCGAGATCCTGCAACCGATGTTTCGGGTGCAGATGACGGCGGCGCAGTTCAGCAGCATTTCGACGCTGGACCTGCGGCCCTACGATGGCAGTATCGTTGATCCCTTCAATTCGAGTTACGGCACTTACCCCTCCATCCCGGTCGGCAGGCTGCCCTATTTCGAAGGCGCGGGTTCCGGCCTCTACGACTTCTCCGCCAAGGCATACCTGAATTCGAGCACCATTGGCTTCTTTGGCAGCGCTGGCAGCGAGACCGTCATCGGCGTGTCCGGCAACGACGTGCTGGCCGGCAATGACGGCAACGACGCACTCTATGGCAATGCCGGTGACGACAGCCTCACGGGCGGCAACGGTGCCGACGCCCTCTTCGGCGGCTCGGGCCGCGATACCCTTCTCGGTGGCGATGGCGACGATTTCCTGAATGGCGGCGCGGACCAGAACAGCGTTGCCGGCGGCCTCGGCCTGGATACGCTCTATCTCGACGGCGGCCGTCGCGTCGCCAGCATCTCGGCCAACGTCGAGTTCACCATGATCGACGGCACCGGCCGGCATCCCTCGCTCGCCGGCACCGCCAGCAATCCGGTTCAGTCCAACAGCTTCACCGGCATCGAGCGCCTCGCCTTCGCCGACGGCTTGCAGGTCTTCGAGACCGGCGACCCGGCCTTCGTGACCGCACGCCTGTTCCTTGCTGCCTTCCATCGTATCCCCGACCCGCTGGGCCTGACCGAGGTGGCGCAGGCGTTGCGCACGGGGATGAGCTCGGCGCAGGTGGCGGACGTGCTCGCGGGCTCCGAGGAATACCGGCTGCGCTATCCGCAGGCCGACAATACGGGCATCGTCGTGCAGCTCTACGACAATGCGTTGGGGCGCGCGCCGGAAGCGCCGGTCCTGGCCTATTTCGTTCAGGCGCTGGATGGCGGAACGCTCACGCGCGGTGGCATCCTGGACTACATCGTGCGCAGCGACGAGGCGACCAGTCGCGCTCAGTCCATGTTGCCTACCGGCCTGTGGGTGCCGGATTTCGAGGCCATGCAGGTGGCCCGCCTGGCACAGGCCACGCTGGGCCGGCACCCGGACGAGGCCGCGTTGGGCGCCTGGTCGCGCGGCGTCGATGCCGGCTTCCCGTTGCGCGACCTCGCGGCCGCCTTCCTGGCGAGCGATGAGTATCGCCTGGCGCATGCCGGGCAGGACGATACGGCCTTCGTGAATTTGCTTTACGCCAATGCCCTGGGGCGGGCGCCCGATGCCGGTGGCTTTGCAGCCTGGACCGGCGCGCTCGCGGCAGGCGTGACGCGGGCCGACATCGCCGCCACCATCTCGGAAAGCGCTGAGGCCAAGTTGTGGAATGCGCCGTGGACCGCCGACGGCATCGTCTTTGCGGGATAGGGCTATCGCATCCCGCTGGCTGCGGTGATCAGGCCTTGCGGTGCGCCGATGCGATTGCCCGCGGATATCACCGGCGGGCCATCGGCATCAATCCGGTCGCAGGCCGGCGCTTCGCACCACGCCGGCCCAGCGCGCTGCATCGTCGCGCAGTCGCACGCCCAGCGCCGCGGGCGACGCATCGACCGGTTCGATGCCGAGCGCCGCCAGGCGCGGCACCACCTCGGGGTGGCGCAGGGCGGTGCCGACCGCGGCGTTCAGGATGGCCACAACGTCCTCCGGCGTGTCGCGCGGGGCGATGATACCGTGCCAGCCCACCGCCTCGGCTTCCGGCATCCCGGCCTGGGCGAAGGTCGGGACCTCCGGCAGCGCCTCGACCCGGGTCGCGGAGGAGACGGCGATGCCACGCAGCCGGCCGGCCCGCACATGTTCGGTGACCGCGCCGATATTGATCATGACGCCCTGCAGGCTGCCGCCGAGCAGGTCGTTCACCGCCAATGCGCCGCCGCGATACGGCACATGCGCCCAGGCAACCTCCGCCCGATCCTGCACCAGTTGCTGCAACAGGTGCGACAGGCTGCCATTGCCCGGCGTGCCGACGGAGACAGGCGTGCGGGCGGCGAGGCGGGTGAAGCCGGACAGGTCCGGCGCCGGGCTGTCGGCACGCACCACGAGAATCTGCGGCACCGCAGTTGCCTGCGCCACCGGCGCGACATCGCCCACCGGATCGAAATTCAGCCTTGGGAACAATGCCTTGTTGATGGACAGGCTGTCCGACCCGGCGCCGAGCACCAAGCCGTCTGGCCGGGCGCGGACCACCAGCTCGTAGCCGATGTTGCTGCCGGCGCCGGGATGGTTTTCGATCACCACCGGCTGGCCGAGCGGTCCCGCCATGTGCCTTGCGAGCAGGCGGGCGACGGTCCGGAAAACGCGGCGGCTGGGCCAATGCGGGGGCGGCCAACGCGGCGCCTAAGAGGGTTCTACGGTTCATGTTGGTGTAAATAGCCTTAATACCCACCTTGTCAATGTGGTTTAGCGCGGGCAGTTTAGGGTCAGCTTATTCACAGGAGAATGCTATGACGCTGCAGCTTGGCCAGATCGTTCCCGATTTCGAGGCGCAGACCACGATTGGCAACATTCATTTCCATGAGTGGCTTGGCGACTCCTGGGGCGTGTTGTTTAGCCACCCGAAGGACTACACCCCCGTCTGCACCACCGAACTGGGCGAAGCCGCGCGGCTGAAGCCGGAATTCGACCGCCGGAACGTCAAGATCATCGGCCTGTCCGTCGATACGCTGGACCGGCACAGTGGCTGGGAAGCGGATATCGAGGAAACACAGGGTCACTCCGTGAATTTCCCGATGATCGCCGACACCGACCGCAAGGTGTCGGAACTGTACGGCATGATCCACCCGTTGGCCGACCCTTCGGTGACCGTTCGTACCGTCTATGTCATCGATCCGGCGAAGAAGTTGCGCCTGTCTCTGACCTACCCGCCCAGCACCGGCCGCAATTTCGCCGAGGTGCTGCGGGTAATCGACAGCCTGCAGCTGACTGATAGCAAGAAGGTGGCGACACCCGTCAACTGGCAGCCCGGTGACCGCGCCATCATCCTGCCAAGCATGTCGGACGAGGATGCGAAGGCGCGTTTCCCGCAAGGCTTCGAGACCAAGAAGCCGTATCTGCGTTACGTGGACGTCACGTCGGACTGAGCTCGACCCATACCGGGGCGTGGTCGGAGGGCTGTTCCTCAGCCCGCGCTTCGGTATCGACGTGGAACGTCTGCAGCCGCTCCGCCAGTTCGGGCGAGAGCATGACGTGGTCGATGCGCAGGCCGCGATTGGTCTCGAAGGCGCTGCCGTAATCCCAATAGGTCCAGGGACGCTGGTCCAGGGCAATGGCGCTGTCGGTCATGCCCATGTGGCACAGCGACCGGAAATGCGTGCGTGTGGTGGGGTGGCGCAGGGCGTCGCCGGGCTGCAGCAGGCCGGGCGTCAGGTCGGCGTCGGTCGGGCAGACGTTGAAGTCGCCCAGGATGGCGAAGGGGGTGAAGGCGTCGAGGTGGCGCTGGGCGCGCTCGTTCAGCCGCTGCATCCAGCGCCATTTATAGGCCATGCCGGCCTCGCCGCCGGAATTGCCGTTGGGCAGATAGATGCCGGCGATGTGCATGCCGCCGGCGCGGATTTCTACGTAGCGGGCGTGGTCGTCCTCCGCCTCGCCTTCCAGATTCTCGCACACCACCTCGAACGGGATGCGG
>CAXTJY010000331.1:3611-5171 GCA_964244395.1 uncultured Rhodovarius sp. | reverse complement strand
GCGCCATCCTGACCCTCGCCGCCCTGCGTGACCTGGGCGAGACCACCGCCGCCATCGAAACGCCGATGCGGCCCATGCAGGCGCCGGTGCTCTCCGCGCCGGAGCCCTGCCTCGTCGCCATCCTGCGCGCCGGGCTTGGGCTGCTGGAGGGCGCCCGCCTGGTGCTGCCCGACGCGCCCGTGGGCCATGTCGGGTTGGTGCGGGACGAGGCGACTCTGGCAGCCAGCCGCTACATGCTGCGCCTGCCGCCCGAACTGGCCAGCCGCGGCGCCCTGCTGCTCGACCCCATGCTGGCGACGGGCGGCAGCGCCGTCGATGCCGTGGCCGCCCTGAAGGAAGCCGGCGCGCGCGACATACGCTTCGCCTGCGTGGTGGCGGCTCCGGAGGGGGTGGCGCGATTCATGGCCGCCCACCCGGACGTTCCGTTGCACACAGCCTCACTGGATGAACGGCTGGATGAGCGCGGCTATATCCTGCCCGGGCTGGGCGATGCGGGCGACCGCTGTTTTGGGACCGAAGCATGAATGTGCCCGTCATCACCACCGCGCGGCTGACGCTGCGCGGCTTCACCGAGCAGGACCTCGACGCCTATGCCGCGATGCAGGCGGACCCGGAGGTGATGCAGCATCTGGGCATCGGCGCCAGCGCCGGCCAGACGCGCAGCCGGGCAGAAAGCTGGGTGAACATCGCTACCTTCCTGGGCCAGTGGGCGCTGCGCGGCTGCGGCAGTTGGGCGGTGGAGCATGAAGGGCGCTGCATTGGCCGCGCCGGGATACTATGGCCGGAGGGTTGGCCTGGACCGGAGCTGGCCTACGCTCTGGCGCGCGAATCCTGGGGCCAGGGCCTGGCGACGGAGGCGGCATCCGCGGCACGCGACTGGGGCCTGGCCAATCTCGGGCTGGACAGCATCGTCAGCTTCATCCGGCCCGAGAATGCGGCATCCCGCGCCGTGGCCCGGCGGATGGGTGCCCGGCCCGCGGGGCTGGTAACCCTGGGGGACGCGACGGCAGAACGGTGGATTCACCCGCGCGGCCAAGGCGCCCCGTCCAAGCTTGCGTCGTGGCCAGCCACTCCGCGACGTTGAGAACAACAACGTTGAAGCGCCGACGCAGCCCTCGCCATGAGGGGGGAGCTCCGGCTTCGCTGCCGCGCTCTGCTTGAAAGGGTAGCGGGCTCGAGGGCCGTCCTTGGCGCATTTCGCCCCTTAGCCCAGCCGCCATTCCACCCCCGGCGCCACCCACGCCAGTTCGGCGGCGCAGAACACGGCCAACAACCGCGGCGCATCCGGCGCGCCCTCGACCACCAGCGCATCGCCGCGCGAGCCGGCGCGGAGATGCCCCCGATCCGCCAGCCCCAACGCCTCCGCCGGGTTGGCGGAGACCAACGCCCACGCCGCCGCCGGCCCCAGCACGCCGCGCCGCATCAGCACGAACGGCGCCTCGAACAGCGCCGGCCAGTGGTAGTCGCTGGCCAGGATGGTGACCTGGCCCGCCTCCGCCAGCGGCGCCGCCGAAGCCCAACCGAGATGGCTGCCGCCGCGCACAACGTTCGGCGCCCCCA
>CAXTJY010000331.1:0-3601 GCA_964244395.1 uncultured Rhodovarius sp. | reverse complement strand
TTCAGCGGAAATTCGCAGATGCGGGCGCCCAGCGCGCGGAAGGAATGCCGGTCCTCCAGCGTCGCATCGTCATGGCTCAGCATGGGGATGCCGGCGGCCTGCGCCGCCCCAGCCAGCTCGGCGCGGGCCGCCGGCACGTTCGGCCGGTGCGCCAGGGCGGCGTCGATCAGGGTGCGGAACCGGGAATCCGGCACGCCAGCCCGGCCGGCGTATTTCGCCAGCTGCGCCGAATCGTGCAGCTTCCTGGCGATGCCCGGCGTGTGGTCGTTGAAGCCCAGCAGATGCACGCGGCCCTCGGCGAGGCCGGCCAGCGCGTCGGGCAGCGCGTCCAGATTGTCGGCCTCGAAGCGCAGATGGATGCGCATGTCCGGCGTCGCGGGGCGGGGCGCATCCAGCAGCGCATGAAACATGTCCAGCGACCGCAGCCCCGGCTCCCAGGACAGCGTGACGCCGAGATAGGCGGTGGTGATGCCGGCAGAGAGAAGCTGCGCTGCCGTGTCGCGCCAGGCGAATTCGGTGCCGAAGCCGACCCCAGGCCGTGGCTGCAATGCGCGCTCATGCGCGTCGCCATGGATATCGACGATACCCGGCATGACCCAGCAGCCCGAGGCGTCGAAGCGCCGTCCTTCGCCAAAATCGCCGCGCCCCTCGCCCAGCAGGGCGCCGTTTTCGATCCGCCAACTCATGCGCTTTCCACCACCAATTGCGTGCGGGCGGCGGCGTAGCGCGAAAACGCCACGTCCACCGGCACCCCCTCCGGGTCCACGTTCACCGATTCCGTCAGCAGGATCGGCCGTGTCCGCGGCTGGCCGAGCTGATGCGCCTCCTCCGGCGTCGGCATCCGTGCGGTGATGCGGGTCACCTGGCGGCGGTAGTCAGGCACGCCGCTGGCTGCCAGTGCCGCCGTGATCGAAGGATTGTCGGTCAGCAGCCCGGCCAAGCGGCTGAACCGATGCGCCGGGAAGTGGTGCGTGCCCAGGGTAATCGCGCGCCCATTGGCCAGGCCCAGCCGCTCCACCATCACCACCGCGCGGCCGCGCCGCAGTTTCAGAAGCTCGGCCACCCGCCCCTCGGCCTGAATTTCGTCGATGCGCAGGATGCGCCCGGTGGGTTCGCGCGACTGGGCGCGGATGATCTCGGAAAATCGGGTGCGGCTGCCCAGCGGGTACTCCACCACGTCCTCCGCCACGAAGGAGCCACGGCCCTGTTCGACGCGCACCAGGCCCCGGCTTGTCAGCTCCTCCATGGCGCGGCGGATGGTGTGGCGGTTGACGCCAAAACCTTCCGCCAGCTCGGCCTCGGTGGGCAGGCGGGAGCCGGCGCCGAGCCGGCCATCGGCGATCGACCCCTCCAGACGCCCGACGATCTGCCGCCACAGGGACACGCCGTCGCCCCGCGGCAGCGTCCCCAACGTCATCAAAGCTTCAGACAAGGACCGACCCTTTCCGCGGCATCATCCGCTTGACGGTAGCCCCGGCGCCATGATGTTGTCTAGACATTCAGATGACCGATTCACCCCATCACGCCCGACGCCGCTGGATGAGCATCCTGGCCCGTGCCAGCGAAGCCGAAATGCGGGACCACCTTGCCGACGGGCCGGCCCTGCCGCCGCATGCCCGGCTGCGCGGGCCGGAAATCGGCCTGGTCATGCTGCGCGGCCGGATGGGCGGCGACGGCGCGCCCTTCAATTTGACCGAGGCGACGGTGACACGCTGCACGGTGTCGATGGCGGAGCGGATGGGGCATGCCACTATTCTGGGCCGCGACCTGCCCCACGCCGAACTGGCGGCGGCGCTGGACGCGGCACTCCAGGATCCCGCGCTGCGCGACGGCCTGCTGGCCCGCGTGGTCGAACCGCTCGCGGCCGTGCAGGCGGAAGAACGTGCCCGCACCGCACGCCGCGCCGAGGCCACCCGCGTGCAATTCTTCACCCTGGCGGCGATGCGATGACCCCTGGGTTCGACAACCCCGTGCTGGGCGCGCAATCCAGCTTCCGCGCCATGCTGGAGGCGCTGTCCCATCCCGGCCGCATCCTGGAATTGCCGGATGCGCCGGCGGCCCCGGCACCGCTGAACCCGGCCGCCGGGGCATTGGCGCTGGCGTTGTGCGATGCCGACACGCCGGTCTGGCAGGATGGTGGGGCCACTGTCGCCGAATGGTTGCGCTTCCACACCGGCGCGCCCTTCGCGCCGATCCATGAGGCGCGCTTCCTCATCGCCACCGGCGCCCCGCCTGCGCTGACCGGCCTGGCGCTGGGCAGCGACGAGGCGCCGCAGGATGGGGCCACGCTGTTCCTGCAAGTCGCGGCGCTCGACTCCGCATCGGGCTGGCGCCTGACCGGCCCCGGCATCGAGACCACCACCGATTTGCGCGTCACCGGCCTGCCCGATGGCTTCGTGGCACGGCGCGCGGCGCTTGCCGGCCTGTTCCCGCGCGGCATCGACATCGTGCTGTGCGCGGGCGCCCGCATCGCGGCGCTGCCGCGCACCACCAGGATCGAGGAGGGCTGAATGTACGTCTCCGTCAAAGGCGGCGAGCAAGCCATCGGCCACGCCCATGCATGGCTCGCCGAAGCCCGCCGCGGCGACCCCGCGCTGCCCGAACTCACCACGGCGCAGATCGAACAGCAGATGGCGCTGGCGGTCGACCGGGTGATGGCGGAAGGTGCCTGCGCCGATCGCGGCCTGGCGGCGCTGGCGCTGAAACAGTCGCGCGGCGACAGCACCGAGGCCGCCTTCCTGCTGCGGGCCTACCGCACCACCCTACCCCGCTTCGGCTACTCGCTGCCGGTCGACACCGGTGCCATGGCGATCCAGCGCCGGATCAGCTCGACCTACAAGGATTTGCCGGGCGGCCAGGTTCTGGGGCCGACCTTCGACTACACCCACCGGCTGCTGGATTTCGCGCTTGAGGCGGAGGGCCTGGCGCCGGAAGCCCCGGCCGAGGCCACTCACGGCGCCCAGCCGATGCCGCAAGTCACCGCCATCCTGGCGCAGGAGGGGCTGATGGCGCCCGATGCGCCCAGCAATGCCGAGCCGCCAGACCTCACGCGCGACCCGCTCGCCTTCCCCGCCAATCGCGCCCTGCGCCTGCAAGCCATGGCGCGCGGCGACGAGGGCTTCCTGCTCGGCCTCGGCTATTCCACCCAGCGCGGCTACGGCAACGCGCACCCCTTCGTCGGTGAAATTCGCATGGGTGAGGTGACCATCGAGATCGCGCCGCCGGAGCTCGGCTTCGCCATCGACATCGGCGACATGGTCGTCACCGAATGCCAGATGGTGAACCAGTTCGCCGGCACCGCGACGGCGCCGCCGCAATTCACCCGCGGCTACGGGCTGGTGGTGGGTCAGAACGAACGCAAGGCCATGGCGATGTCACTGGTGGACCGGGCGTTGCGGGCGCCGGAGCTGGGTGAGGACGTGACCGCCCCGGCGCAGAGCCAGGAATTCGTGCTGTATCACTGCGACAACGTCGAAAGCACTGGCTTCGTCGAGCACCTGAAGCTGCCGCACTACGTCGATTTCCAGAGCGAACTGGAGAAGATCCGCGGCATAAGGGCGCGCTGGCTGGCGGAGCGCGAGGCATGAACGTGGCCCTGCCG
>CAXTJY010000330.1:0-5198 GCA_964244395.1 uncultured Rhodovarius sp. | reverse complement strand
CCCGGCCGCCGCCGAAGCCGGCGGTCTTGAAGCCCATGGATTCGAGCGCGCAATTGCCGGTCAGCACCAGCAGGTCGGCCCAGCTGAGCTTGGCGCCGTATTTCTGCTTGATCGGCCACAGCAGCAGCCGCGCCTTGTCCAGGTTCGCGTTGTCGGGCCAGGAATTGAGCGGCGCGAAGCGCTGCGTGCCGGAGCCGGCGCCGCCCCGCCCGTCACCGATGCGGTAGGTGCCGGCGGCGTGCCAGGCCATGCGGATAAAGAGGGGGCCGTAATGGCCGTAGTCGGCCGGCCACCAATCCTGGCTGTCGGTCATCAGGGCGAAGATGTCGGCCTTCACCGCGGCCAGGTCGAGCGTCTTGAAGGCCGCGGCGTAGTCGAAGCCCTGGCCCATCGGGTTCAGCTGCGGGCCGTTCTGATGCAGGATGCCCAGGTCGAGTTGGTTGGGCCACCAGGTGCGGTTGGTCATCTGGAACAGGACGGCGGCGCCATCCATTTTGCCGCCATCCATCGGGCATTTCGCTTCGACGTTCATTATTCCCTCCCAGGAAATCTTGCTGATGGCAGCAAGGTGGGCTTGGGAAGGTTCGCATGTCCAATCGATAGTTTTGGAAAGAATGATCGAATGAGACGTTAAAGCCGCAGCAGCTCCGCGTTGCTCATGAGGTCCGCGTATTTCTGCCGCATGTCGAAGAGGTTGGCCTCATGCGGGCCGATGGCGCGGTCCCCGACGCAGTCCACCGCGACGATGGTGCGGAAGTCGTGCTGCAGGCTGTCAATCACCGTGGCGCGGACGCAGCCGGAGGTCGTGCAGCCGGCCACGATCAACGTGTCCACCCGGCGCATCCGTAAGTAGCCGCTGAGCTGGGTGTCGAAGAAGGCCGACGCGCCGCGCTTGCGCACCACCAGCTCGCTGGCAATGGGCGGCAATTCGGGCACGATCTGCGACAACGGGGAGCTTTCCGTCAGTTTCTTCAGGGATGGCGACTTGAGGGTAAACACCCCGGAATCGCTGCCGTCATCGGCATAGACAACGCGAGTGTGCGCCACCGGCCAGCCGCGCTTCCGGGCATGCGCCAGCAAGGCCACGCTGTGCTGGATGGCGGGACCTATGTTGCCGCCGCCGAAATGCGCGGGGTCCGCGAAGCCCACCACAAAATCCACCAGCACCAACGCCGGCGCCACCCCCATCCCTGACGAGTTGCCCATGCCCTGGGCCTTGTAGATGGCTTCTTCGGGGTGGCTCATGCCACGTTCTCCAAGTCTCGCAATGACTGAATGAGTGAGCCGCGCAGCAGGAAGGCGCGGTGCTTCTCCCGGTCCGACACCGTGGCGCGCATCTCGGCGAAGGCCGCCTTGCGCTTCTCCGGCTCGCGGTTGCTGAGGTTAGCGCGGTTGCGCAGCGCCTGCTGCTGAACCACCTCCACAGCCACCTTGCGGCGCTGGCGCTCATACCGTCCCAGCAGCTCCGCATCGGCGCCGCGCAGCACCTCAATGAGCTTGGCCGACAGGTTGAAGGCGTCATGCACGCCGCCATTCATCCCCATGCCGCCGAGCGGGTTGTTCACATGCGCCGCGTCGCCCGCCAGCATGATGCGGCCGACGACGTATTTCTCCGCCACCCGCTCATGCACGCGATAGGCGGTGCGGTGACGCACGTCATAGGGCACGCCGGTGGGCAGCACGCCCTGCATGCGCTCCTCGATCCGCTCCGGTCGCAGCATGCCTTCCTCGGTTTCCGAAGGCTGGGTCGGCAGCAGCAGGCGCCAGAGGCTGGCGGTGCGCAGCAGCACGAACCATTCCTCGGGGTCGCTGATGTAGGCGATGTTGGCCAGGTCCGGGATTGCCTCGTGGAATTTGAAGCCGGTGGACAGCGCCAGATAGATCTCGGGAATGGTCATGCCCTCGAAAGCCACGCCGAGGGAACGGCGAACCGCGCTGCGGGCACCGTCGGAGCCGATCAGCCAGGCGCCACGCACGGTCTCGCCGCCCTCCAGCGTCACGTCCACCCCATCGGCGTCCTGCGCCACCTCGGCCACCGTGGCGCCGTAGCGGAAGGTGACGTCCGGGTTCGCGGCCAGCCGGTCGCGCAGCATTCGCGTCAGCCGCCACTGCTCGCATTGCAGCCGGTAGGGGTGGTTCGTGTCGTCCTTCAGCACACCGAGATCATAGGTCGCGATGACGCCCTTTTCCCGGTCGCGGACCTGCCACTGCGGGCAGACCAGCCCCTGCTCGATCATCGCCGGCACCACGCCGAAGCGCTCCAGCATATCCAGCGTCGGCGGATGAAAGGTGCTGGCCCGCAGGTCATCCGGCAGGTCGGCCGATTGTTCGAGGATGATGACGCGGACCCCGGCATCGGCCAGGCAGCTCGCCGCCACCATGCCGACCGGGCCAGCGCCGGCGATCAGGACATGATCCATGCGGGGCTCCTTCTGAATGCCGGGCAGCGATAGGCGGATTCAGCCCACCGCGCGACCCCGCGCGCCCAACCACAGCCACCTACCCTCCGGTTTTGCTTGTCAGGCAGGCTGGCCGCGCGCCAGGGTGACGCAAAAATAGGGAGAAACGTGATGGGAGCGATCGCGCGCCGCGCCTTGCCGGTATTGGCCATGCCTATGCTGGCGCGAGCCCAGCCGGCCTGGCCCGACAAACCCTGGCGCGTCCTCGTCGGCGGCGCCGCCGGCGGCGCGTCGGACATCCTGATGCGCTGCATCGAACCCAGCTTGCGCGAATCCCTGGCGCACGGCTTCTGGCTCGACAACCGGCCCGGCGCCGGCGGTATGCTGGCCGCCGAGATCTGCGGCGCCGCGACCCCCGACGGCTACACCTTCTTCATCAACCACATCGCCAGCAACGGCATCGGGCCGCACCTGCACCGCCGCCCCGGCGGCTTCGAGCCGAATCGCGACCTGGCCGGCGTGGCCCGCATCGCCTCGATGCCGAACACACTCATCGTCAACCCCTCCCGCAACCTGCGCACCGTCGCCGACCTGATCGCCTTCATGCGCGCCAACCCCCGCGCCGCCACCTTCGGCTCCGCCGGCGTCGGCACCTCCTCCCACCTCGGCGGAGTCATGTTCGGCCAGATGATCGGCGTGGAACTCACCCATGTGCCCTACCGCGGCACCGCGCCGAACATGCTGGCGGTGCTGAACGGCGAAGTGCTGTTCGCCATCGACAACGCGCCGGCCTCCGCCCAACAGGTCCGCGCCGGATTGCTCACCGCCCTGGCCGTCAGCCCCACCATGCGCTGGTCCCAATTCCCGGACGTGCCCACGATGCAGGAAGCCGGCGTGCCAGGCTTCGACGTCTCCAGCTGGTACGGGCTGGCCGCCCCGGCCGCCACTCCACGGCCCATCGTCGACCGCCTGGCGCAAGCCGTGCTGCGCGCCCTGGCCGACCCCGCGGTCGCCACCCGCCTGCGCGAATTCGGTGCCGAACCCTGGCCCGCCGACCCCGCCGCCTACCAGGCCTTCATGATCGCCGAGGAAGCCAAGTGGGGCCCCGTGGTACGGGCGGCGGGCGCCGAACGGTAGCGATCGCGGGTCACACCCGAAATCGTCGTCTGCGCCGCGCGACCTGCGCCAGGGCCGGGTCGGCGGCGCGCGTTGACAGCGCCGACCCGGCACCACAAGCAGCCCCGCATGAGCCAGCCCCTCCCGCCCGAACGCGAAGCCTTCCGCCAGCATTACGAGACGGATGCCTCGCAATGGGGCGGCCATTCCGGCGTCGGGTCCGACGCCTTTCACACCATCCCCTACCGTGCCTTCGTGGACCGCTTCACGCGGATGAACGGCGTGCGCAGCATCGTCGATGTCGGCTGCGGCGACTGGCAGTTCTCGCGGCTGATGAATTTCGACGGCATCGACTATCTGGGGCTGGACGTGGTGCCCAGCGTCGTCGCCCGCAACGCCGAGCGCTTCGGCGGCCCCGGCCGACGCTTCGCCGAGATGCCCGCCACGCTGGAGGATGTACCCGGCGGCGACCTGCTGCTGATGAAGGATGTGCTGCAACACCTGCCGGACGCGTCGATCATGGCCTTCGCGACGCAGCTGGTGCCGCGCTTCCGTTGGGCGCTGCTGACCAATTCCTTCGAGAAGCTGGCCACCCCGCGCAACATCGATACGGTGGCGGGCGGCTTTCGCTGCCTTGATTTGGCGGCCGCACCCTACGGCCTGCGCGGCGCCTATGTGCTTGAATTCTCCAGCCCGATCTGGGAGCGGCTACGCAGCTTCCTGGTAACCGGGTAACCGCCGTCATGGCATGTCCGGCCTAGCCGGCCGCCGGCAGCGCCATGCCCCGCGCCAGCCGCAGCACCCGGTCGGGCTTCTCGACGCCGACCAGCCGATGCGTGATCAGCAGCACGGACCGACCACGCGTCGCTGTTTCCAGGGTTTCCAGAAAGGCGCGTTCGGTCTCCGCGTCGAGGCCGGATGTCGGTTCGTCCAGCACCAGCAGCGGCGCGGCGGGCAACAGCGCGCGTGCCAGCGCGATGCGCCGGGCCTGCCCACCCGAAAAGCGGGCGCCGCCCTCGCCGCAGGGCGTGTCCAACCCCTGCGGCAGCGCCTGCACCAGCTCCGCCAGCCCGACCTGCGCCAGCACCCGCCACAGCGCCGCATCCGGCGCGGCGGGGGCCGCGATGCGCAGGTTCTCGGCGATGCTGGCATCAAAGATGCGCGCGTCCTGGCTCAGGCAGGCGATGGATTGCCGCACCGCCGCCGCCGGAAGCCGCGCCAGATCCACCCCACCCAGCGTGATCCGGCCGCCTTGCGGCGCCGCCAGTTTCAGCAGCAGCGCGACGATGGAGGATTTTCCTGCGCCGGAGGGGCCCAGCAGCGCCAGCCGCTCGCCCTCTCGCCATTCCAGGTCGAGGCCGCTGAACACCGGTCGGTCCGGAGTCCACGCGAAGGAGACAGCCTCGAAGCGGATCGTCTGCCCGGCGGGCCATTCGGCCGGCGCCAAGGGTTCGGTCACCAGCGCCGGGGTGTCGGCCAGGGCGAAGAGCCGCCGCGCCGCCGCCGCCGCCGCCGCCAGCGCGGTACCGGCGCGGGGAACCAGGCCCAGCGTCTCGGCCGCCGCCAGGGCCAGGAACAGGCCGAGCACCGCAAGGCCGCTCCCGGCGCCGTGCGCCAGCGCCCAACCCAGCGCCCCCAGCATCGCCAGTTGCGCCAGCAGGAAGCCGGCGGCACCGCCGAAGG
>CAXTJY010000329.1:3030-5234 GCA_964244395.1 uncultured Rhodovarius sp. | reverse complement strand
GAGCCCGATTCGAGATCTTCCTTGTGTTCCGCTCCAGGCTCCCGGAAATGCACCTGGGTGTCGATCACGCCCGGCAACAGATGAAGTCCGCCGCAGTCGATCCGTTCGGCGCCATCGGCGGGCGCGCCGTTGAGGGAGGCGATGCGGCCGTCCTCAATGAGAAGTGCGCCGGGGGAATCGAGACCGCTGGCGGGATCGATCAGGCGAGCGTTGTGGAGGAGCAGGGCGGGCATCGGGCGGCAGTATAGAGGGTGCGCGCGATGCCGCCATGGGCACGGGTTGCATGGCCCCCGTCGCGCGAATGGATGTGTAAAGCTTTGATCCCGAGGGTTCGGGCCACTACGTTCCCTTGCATGAGCACGGTCCCCTTCGCCACGCTCCGCTTCGCGGAGCGGCTTCAGGCCCGCGGCTTTTGCGCCGACCAGGCCAGGGGCCTGGCTGAGGAACTAGCGGCCTACGGCGCCGGCACGCTGGTGTCGAAAGTCGACATGGAACTGGCGCTGGCACCGGTGCGGGCCGATCTCGGCCTGCTGAAATATGGGGTCGCGGCGCCGACCGCACTCAACACCGGCATCCTGGTCAAGCTGCTGACGAGCTGACCCGCTTCTCCATGAACACCCGCCGAAAGCCCTTCTGCTCCTCCCGGCCCGTCTCCACGAACCCTAGCCGGGTGTACAGCGCGATGTTCTCCACCATCTTCTCGTTGGTATAGAGCCACAGCCGGGCATGCCCACGCCGCCTCGCCTCCGCCTCGGCGAAGGCGATTAGCGCCCGGCCGACACCCTTCCCGCGCGCCGCCTCCGCCACCGCGATGTTGTCGAGCAGCAGGCCGTCCTCATCGGCCAGAACGAGCACCGCCACGCCGGGGATCCACCAGGCCTGGCGGGCGGCGATGCGCGCCGGGTAGTCGTCGATCATGGGAAACGGCTCGCGCCCCAGCAGCGGCACGTAGTGGGCATAGGCGGTACGCACGAGTTCGCGGATCGCCCCGGCATCCTCCGGCCGTGCCAGGCGGGGCGCGACCATGGCTTCGCCATTGCGCTGAGGCATCACGCATTCCGCCGCAGATTGCGCGCCAGCACGTCCAGCACCGCCATGCGCAGCGCCACCCCCATCTCAACCTGCTCGCCGATCACGCTGCGCGTCGGGTCGTCCGCCACCGCGCTGTCGATCTCGATGCCGCGATTCATCGGGCCGGGGTGCATGACGATGGAGTCGGGTTTGGCGAAGGCCAGCTTCTCGGCGTCCAGCCCGTAGAAGCGGAAGAACTCCCGCGCGCTGGGCACCATCCCGCCCGACATGCGCTCGCGCTGCAGCCGCAGCATCATCACCACATCGGCGCCGGCCAGCCCCTTTCGCATGTCGTGGAACACGGTGACGCCCAGCCGCCCCACCTCGGCCGGCAGCAGGGTCGGCGGCGCGATCAGCCGGATTTCCGCCCCCATCGCACCGAGCAGATGGATGTTGGAGCGGGCCACGCGGGAATGCGTGATGTCGCCGCAGATCGCGACTACCAGGTTGCGCAGGTCGCCCTTGTGGCGGCGGATGGTCAGCGCATCCAGCAGCGCCTGGGTCGGGTGCTCATGCGTGCCGTCGCCGGCGTTGATGACCGCGGCGGTGACCTTCTGCGCCAGCAGCGCCGGCGCACCGGATTGCGCATGCCGCACCACCAGCAAATCCGTGTTCATGGCGTTCAGCGTGCTGGCGGTGTCCAGCAACGTCTCCCCCTTGTTCACGCTGGATTGGGAGACGGCCATGTTGATGACATCAGCCCCCAGCCGCTTGCCGGCGATCTCGAAGCTGGTGCGGGTGCGGGTGCTGTCCTCGAAGAACAGGTTGATCAAGGTGCGCCCGCGCAGCAGGTCGCGCTGGGTTTTCCCCTGGCGGTTGAGCAGCGCGTAGGATTCCGCAAGGTCGAGGAGCGCCGCGATGTGCGGCGCCTCCAGGCCTTCGATGGCGAGGAGGTGGCCGGTCGGCAGGATGGGGTAGGAGAAGGACATGGCACCGGCATTTGCCCCCATCTCCCGCCGCCGGTCGAGATGGCGCTTACGGATTCGCTGCCCGCGGCGCCGCGCCGCGCATGTAGCGCCGCTCCGGCCGGTAGCGCAGCCAGCGGCGCAGGCGCTGGGCCAGGGTGCGGGGGAAGAAGCGGAGCAAGCGCATGTGGCGTGACCTTTCGGACGCGCCCTTCTGGCGGCAGGGGG
>CAXTJY010000329.1:0-3020 GCA_964244395.1 uncultured Rhodovarius sp. | reverse complement strand
GGGGTGGCGGCAATCGGGTGGCGCCGTGGCGGCCACGGGGCGGCGATGCGGCAGCTTTCTGGCGGAGCGCGGGTTAACGGCCGGTGAGCCCGCCGCACGGCGAAACTTGGCGGCCCTGTGAATCTTGCCTTATGGCGTGCCAAACCCATCTCACAGCCTCGCCAGGAAGCCCGAACCATGGACGTGATTCTCGACCCCGCAGCCCCCGCCGGACCCGATCCGGTGAGCGAAGGCGACCAGAAGACCTTTATGCGTGACGTGATAGAGGCGTCACGCAACGTGCCCATCATGGTCGATTTCTGGGCCACCTGGTGCGGCCCGTGCAAGACGCTGACGCCGGCGCTGGAGAAGGTCGTTCGGGCGGCGGGTGGCCGGGTGCGGCTGGTGAAGATCGACATCGACAAGAACAAGCAGCTGGTTGCGCAGCTGACCCAGCTTGGCCTGCCGATGCAGTCGGTGCCCACCGTCGCCGCCTTCTGGCAGGGCCAGATCGCGGACATCTTCCAGGGCGCCCTGCCTGAGAGCGAGATCAAGAAATTCGTCGAGAACCTGCTGAAGGTCGCCGGCGGGCAGATGCCCAGCGCCGACTTCCTGGCCGAGGCGAAGGCGCTGCTGGAAGAGGGTGACGCCCAGGGCGCGCTGGAGCTGTATGCCGGGCTGGCGCAGCAGGAGCCTGAGAATGCCGAGGCGCTGGCCGGACTGGCGCGCACGCTGGTCGCCCTGGACCAGGAAGACCAGGCCTGGAGCGTGCTGGAGAGCGCGCCACCGAAAATCGCGGGCCATGTGGAGATCGTGGCGATGCGGGCGCAGATCGAGCTGGCCCGCGCGGGACGGGAGGCACAGGCCGGTCTGTCCGGCTTCGAGGCGCGGCTGGCCGCCGACCCGGACGATCACGAGGCGCGGATCGAGCTGGCGGTGGCGCTCAACGCCATGGATCAGCGGACCGAGGCGGCGGAGGCATTGCTGGAAGCCATCAAGCGCGACCGCGCCTGGAATGACGAGGCCGCCCGCAAGCAGCTGCTGCAGTTCTTCGAGGCCTGGGGCATGGTCGATCCGGCCACGCTGAAGGCGCGCCGCGGCTTGTCCGCCCTGTTGTTCAGGTAGGGTGGCATCGCTTCAGTCGCGGCCGGAGGAGCTTCCGGGGTTGATTCCGGTCTTCCCGCTCGCCGGCGCGCTACTGCTGCCGCATGGCCGGCTGCCGCTGAACATCTTCGAGCCGCGCTATCTGGCGATGATCGAGGATGCCATGGGCGCCGGCCGCATGCTGGGCATGGTGCAGGGCGACGCCAGCAAGCCGCGGGGCGAGCGCGGCGCCGCGGTCTATTCGGTGGGCTGCCTGGGCAGGGTCTCCTCGTTTTCGGAGACCGATGACGGTCGCTTCCTCATCACCCTGACCGGCCTGATGCGCTTCCGCATCGTCGATGAGGTGGAGATGCACCGGGGCTATCGGCGGATGCAGGTGGATTACGCCCCCTATCTGGCCGATCAGGGTCCGCTGCCGGCCAATGAGACGGTGCCGCGTGCCGAGCTCATGGCGGCACTACGCCCCTATTTCGCCAGCCAGGGTATGGAGGTGAATTGGGAGGCGATCGAGAAGACGCCTGAGGCCATGCTGGTGAACACGCTCAGCATGCTGTGCCCGTTCGCCGTGGCGGAAAAACAGGCCCTGCTGGAAGCGCCGAATGAGGCGGAGCGCACCGGGATGATGCTGGCGCTGATGCGCATGGCGCTGCATGGAGAGGCCGCCCCCGATGGCGGGGGCCGCCCCAGCTGAACGCCCTCAGCGGGCGCCGACGGCCCCATCGCGGGCCCGGCTGAATTCCGAGGCAGCGGCGCCGGCGGCCTCTTCCACGCGGCGCAAGCGCGGCAGGCTGGTCAGCCGGTCGATCAGGTTCGGCCCATAGGCGGCGAGCTTTGCTTCGGCGGCGGGGCGGTTGCCGATGCTGAGGTCGCGCACCGCCAGGCGAAGGTCGTTCTCCAGCCGGGCCGGGGGCACGTTCTCCGCGATGCCGGCGGCGCGCCGCAGTTCCCGCTGGCCCTGCTGCACGGTGTAGATGGTGTTGAAATTGGCCGTGCTGTCGAAGCGCGCATTGGTGGTGAAGTTGCGGTTCAGGTATTCCAGCTGGGCAGTGCCGAAGCAGGCCGCGATCGGGTTGCCGCGCCAGGCGCTGGTGTCACCGAAGGCGCGCTCGGCGCCGAAGGCGGCGCTGCGCACGCCATCGGCGGCGCCGCGGACGACGTCGTCGCCGCCGAGCAGGAATTCATTGTCGGCCACCGGGCCCTGCGAGCAGGCGGCCAGGGGAAGGGCGAGGATCAGGGTGCGGCGGTTCAGCATGGGTTCAGCATAGCACGAGTCAAAAGCCGTGTCTGTGTCCAACTGCAACAGGCTGTACCGCTTTCGAATCGCGATCGCTGCGGCCTCGTACCCGCCGAGTGGCGCGCCGCTCCCCGCCGAGGGGGGTACAGTCGTCGCACCCCAGCGCCGGCAGCGCCCAGGCCCGTCTGTTCCCAACCGCAACGCACTGTGCCACACCCCCGCCGCGCCATGACCGACGACCTTCCCAATCCGGCGTTGTTGCCGGCCGGCCTGATGGACCTGCTGCCACCGGCGGCGGAGCGCGAGGCGGCATTGGTCGAGGCGCTCATGGCGGTGTTCGCGGGGCATGGCTACGAGCGGGTGAAGCCGCCTCTGCTGGAGTTCGAGGATTCGCTGCTGGGCGGCAGCGGCGCCGCGGTGGCCGAGCAGACCTTTCGCCTGATGGACCCGGTCAGCCAGCGCATGATGGGCCTGCGGGCCGACACCACGCCGCAGATCGCCCGCATCGCCGCGACGCGTCTGGGGCAGCAGGCGCGGCCGCTGCGCCTGTCCTACGCGGGGCAGGTGCTGCGGGTGCGCGGGACCGAATTGGCGCCGGAACGCCAGGTGGCACAGGCCGGCATCGAGCTGATCGGCGGCGCCTCGCCCGAAGCGGATGCGGAGGTGGCGCTGGTGGCGGTGGAGGCGCTGGCGGCGGTGGGGG
>CAXTJY010000328.1:4386-5252 GCA_964244395.1 uncultured Rhodovarius sp. | reverse complement strand
TCGTTATCCTCCGCCCCACCGACCCCGCCCGCGCAAACGGCACCCTTCTCGTCGAGCCACCCAATCGCGGCCGCCGCATCATCGGTCAGCTCCTCAACGACACCAGCGCGGGTCGGACCGGCAATTTCGACGCCGCCGAGGACGCCGGCAACGGCTGGCTGATGCGCCAGGGCTACACCCTCGCCTGGGTCGCCTGGCAGGCCGACCCCACACCGGGCGCCGGCATGCGCCTCCGCGCCCCCGCGCCCGCCGGCATCACCGGCGAGGTGCGCGACGAGTTCGTCTTCGACAACACCACAGACCCCGCATCCGGCCAGCTGACCTACCCAGTCGCCGACCCTGCCACCCTCCGCGCCACCGTCCGCTCCCGAAGCGAAGGGCCGCGCCAGACCGCCACCATGCGCTTTACCGCGCCGGACCGCGTCGCGTTCGCGCGCGGCGGCGCCGACCCCGGCGCCATCTACGAGGTCACCTACACCGCCCGCGATCCCGGCCTGATGGGCCTGGGGCTGGCCGCGCTGCGCGACGTGTCCTCGGCGCTTCGCCACGGCGAGGGCGAAGGCAATCCACAATCCGGCCGCGCCTCGGCCCGCGCCATCTCGCTCGGCGTCTCGCAATCCGGCCGGTTCCTGCGCGACGCGTTGTACCAGGGCTTCAACGAGGACACCGTGGGGCGCCAGGTCTTCGACGGCCTGTTCCCGCACATCCCCGGCAGCCGCCGCAGCTTTACCAACGCCCGCTGGGCGCAGCCCGGCCGTAACCCGGCCGATCACACCGATCGCGGCTACCCCGCCGACCAGTTCCCCTTCACCTACGCCGATACGACGGACCCGCTGACCGGGCTGACCGATGGACTGCTGCGCCGC
>CAXTJY010000328.1:0-4376 GCA_964244395.1 uncultured Rhodovarius sp. | reverse complement strand
CCAGCCGCACCTGCCCGCGCATCATGCAGACGGACAGCGAATACGAGTATTGGGGCGCCCGCGGCTCGCTGACCGTGACGGCGCCGGACGGCAGCCACATCGAGCTGCCGTCCAACGTCCGCACCTACATGATGACCGGCCACCCCCACTACGCCGCCGCCGAGGCCTGGGGCGCCCGCAACGCCGTCTGCGCCAACCCGATCAACCCGCTGCAGGCCGGCGCGCCGATGCGCGCGCTCGTCGTCGCCATGGAGGCGTGGATCCGCGAGGGCGTGGAGCCGCCACCCTCCCGCACGCCCACAGTGGCGGCCGGCACCCTGCTGCCGGCGGGGCCGCTGGGGCGGTTGGTGCATGGGGCGGCCCCGAACGGCGCATCCTTGGCCGGCATCTTCCGCGCCGTGCCCGGCCTGGTCGCGCCGGACTCCCTCACGCCCGCCCCCTCGCACGGCCCGGCCGGCGAGACCCAGGGCGCCTACCCCATCCTGGTGCCCGCCGGCGATGCCGACGGCAACGCCCTGGGCGGCATCCGACTGCCGGTCATCGAGGCACCCCGCGCCACCTACACCGGCTACAACCCCCGCGGCCCCGGCTACGGCGAGGGCGCGCTGTGCGGCAACACCGGCAGCGTTCTTGCCTTTCCGGCCACTGCGACGCCAGGAGACCTGCGCCAGCCGCTCGACCAGCGCTGGCCCGGCGACAGCTACGTGGCCGCAGTGCGCGACAGCGCATCCCGCCTGGTCGCGCAGCGCCTGCTGCTGGAGGAGGATGCGGCCGCAATGGTCGAGGCGGCGCGGGCAGGGACGTTGGCGCGCCTCAGATAAGCCTCGCCAGCCACACCGTCCGCCCGCCGCACCCCGGGTCCCGCGCCAGATGCCGCACCACCGCGAAGCCGTGCCCCGCCAGCAGCTCCCGATACTCCTCCGGGTCCAGGCTGGCGTGGAACAGCGGGGCATTCTCCAGCGCCCCGATAGCGGTCCCCGCCTCCGGTCCACTGGTGAACAGCAGCGCCGCGCCCGCCGCCGCGTGCCCGGCAAACACCGGGAATATCGCCCGCTGATCCGCCGCGCTCAGATGAAAGAAGCTGTCCCAGGCGATGATCCCCGCGAAGCGCTCGGCCAGCCCCAGCCCGCGCATATCCGCCGTCAGCCAGCGCTGTTCCGGAAAACGTGCCGTGGCCAGCGCGATCATCGCCGGCGCTGCATCCACGCCGGTGACCGCGAAGCCGCGGTCGATCAATTCCGCCGCGATCGGCTGCCCCATCCCGCAGCCCAGATCGAGCACCGCGCCACCCGGCGGCAGCAGACCCGTAAAGCCATCCAGCCACCTCCGCTCGAACAACGACCGGTCGCGCAGCGCATCGAACCGCCCCGCCAGCCGCTGGTAGGTGGGGATAACGGAAGCGGCGATCTCCGCGTCAGTCATCCGGCCGTTGTACCGCGAACATCTCGCTCACCTGCGCATAATCCCGGTACCCGCACCGCGCGATGGTCTGCGCCGCCACCGTGTCGAACATCCCGTCCTTCACGAAGCTCTCGTCGATATGCACGCCCACGACCTGGCCGAACACCACCACCGCGCCGGTCAGCTTGCCGTCCAGCCCGATCAGCGCCAACCGATGGATCACCTTGCATTCCATTGCCGCCGGGCTGGCCGCCACCCGCGGCGCCTTCACGATGTGGCAGGGCGCCGCCTCGATGCCGGCGGAGTCGAACTCCGATACCCCGGCCGGCAGCGTGGCCGAGCTGGCGTTCATCGCGTCGAACAACGGCCGGGTGGAAAGGTTGAAGACGAACTCGCCGGTGGCAAACGCGTTTTCCGCCGAATGCTTCAGCTCCTCGGAGGAAAAGGCCAGCACAGCCGGCCGGCTGTTGAAGGCGTTGAAGAAGCTGTAGGGCGCCAGGTTGGGCCGCCCCTCTGCGTCCAGCGTCGAAATCCAGCCGATGGGCCGCGGCGCGATGATCGCCTTCAGGGGATCGTGCTTCAGCCCGTGGCCGTTCTTCGGTTCATAGAACATGGTCGTTACCCTCGGAACGTGGTGTGGGGAGGCATGCGCCAGGTCACGGCGCGTGCCCGAGCAGGATGATGCCCAGCACCGCGCCGCCCGCCAGCATCCACAGCGGCGACCGCCGGCTGAGGAACACGAAGCCGGCGGTGGCGGCGGTGATGGCGATGCCCATGGCCGGCAGCCTGCCCCAGGTCGCCAGCGCCGTCTCCCCCAGCAACAGGGCGGATGCGGTGACCAGGCCCAGCGCCACCGGCACCAGCCCGCGCTCCACCCGCCGCAGCCACACCGCCTGGGCGAGCCTGCGACGCAGGCTAGCAAAGCCCAGCGCCAGCAGCGCCGCCGGCCCGCACATCGCCACGGTGGCGCCGAGCAGCCCGAGCGGCCCCGCGATGTGCCAGCCGAACACCCCCACCACCAGCACGTTCGGCCCAGGCGCCGCCTGGGCCAGTGCATAGCTGCGGGCGAAGGTGGCGTCGTCCATCCAGTGATGCTCATCGACGATCAGCCGGTGCATATCGCCCAGCACCGCGCTGCCGCCGCCCACCGCGATCAGCGACAGCTGCGCCAGCCCGGCCATCAGCGCCAGCAGGTCGGTCAAGGCCGGCCAGCCGCGCGGCCGGCGCACCTCGCCCGGAGGGACCGGGGCGCCTTCGTCCAAGCGGCCGGCCCCGCCCCATCGGCCACCGGCCCGCGGCCCCGAGCATCCCTCACTCCCGATACGCCGCCAGGATGCCCAGCGGCGCCAGCCCCAGGATGATCCAGGGCAGCGGCACCCGCGCCAGCGCCAGGCACAGCGCGGCGATGCCGATGGCCACCATCGGCCAGGAGGGCCGCGCGCCGCGCACCAGCTTGAACGCCGTTCCAAGCATCATCCCCGCCGCCGCCGAGGCCACTCCGGCCAGCGCGCCGCGCACCCAAGGGTGGCCGCCATAGGCATCGTACAGCCAGGACAGCCCGGCCAGGATCAGCAGCGGCCCGCCAAACAGCCCGGCCACGGCCGCCGCCGCCCCCGCCACGCCCGCAAAACCATGGCCAATGATGATGGCGGTGTTCATCGCATTCGGCCCCGGCAGCACCTGCCCCAGCCCCAGCCGCTCGGCAAATTCCCGGTCGGTCAGCCAGCCCCGCCGCTCCACCATCATCCGCCGCGCCCAGGCATTGGCCCCGCCGAAGCTGGACAGGCCGATTTGCAGGTAGGCGACGAAGAGCGCGGTGGCGGTGGGTGGCTCGATGCGCGAGGCTGTCAAGCCATCACCCCTTGATTGATATCGAATACTGATACCATATGGCACTGAGCGGCAAGCACAAGGCGACCTTGGCGGCGGTTTTCGCTGACCCCGTCCGAGCCAACATCGCCTGGCGCGACGTGGAGGCGCTGTTTCTCGCATGCGGCGCCGAGGTCAGCGAGGGCAACGGCTCCCGGGTGCGGGTGGCGTTGGAGGGGGTGCGCGCCGTCTTCCATCGCCGCATCCGCAGAAGGAAACAGATAGGGGCGCCGTCCGATCGGTCCGGCGTTTCCTGTCGGAAGCAGGAGTCGAGCCATGAACCGGATGAGCCATGAGGGGTATGAGGCCACCGTCGCCTTCGATGAGGCGGCGGACATTTTCCACGGCGAGGTCATCAACCTGCGCGACGTCATCACCTTCCAGGGCCGTTCGGTCGCGGAGCTGAAGCGCGCCTTCAAGGCATCCGTGATGGACTACCTGGCATTCTGTCGCGAGCGCGGCGAGGAGCCGGAGCGGCCCTATTCCGGGCAATTCATGGTCCGCGTCGAGCCACCGCTGCATCGGGCGGTGGTGACCGCCGCCCGTCGCGCCGGGCTTAGCCTGAACAAGTGGGTAGCCGCCACGCTGGAGCGTGCGACGGGCGAGGCGCGTTAGCCTCACCGCGGCAAAAGCTGTTCCGCCAGCGCCGCCCAGTAGCTTGCTCCCGCCGCCAGCACCTCGTCATTGAAGTCGTATTTCGGGTGGTGCAGGCCGGGGTCATCCGCGCCCTTGCCGCCGCCGATCATGATGTAGCTGCCGGCCTTGGCATTCAGCATGAAGGAGAAATCCTCGCCCCCCATCGTCGGCTTGTCCATGTGTTTCACCCGCGCCTCGCCGGCGACCGCGCGCGCCGCGCCCACCGTGAGCCGCGTGCTCTCCGCGTCGTTGACCGTGGACGGGCAGTACAGCGTCATCGACGCCTGTGCCGTCGCCCCGAACGCTGCCGCGATGCCCGGCACCAGATGCAGGAAGCGCTCCCGCAGCAGCGCCCCCACCGCCGGCTGGAACCAGCGCGCCGTGCCCTGCATGTACACGCTGTCCGGGATCACGTTGTGGGTGAAGCCGCCGCGAATCTCGCCGATGGTGATGACGCCCGCCTCCACCGG
>CAXTJY010000327.1:0-5260 GCA_964244395.1 uncultured Rhodovarius sp. | reverse complement strand
CACCCCCCGCATAATCGGCAGGCGGCGCCAGGAACACGGTGACCGAGACGTCCGCCCGCGTGGGGCCGGTGGCATCACCAAGGCCCATCAGCGCGTCGTCCACATGGGCGCCATAGGAACCCTCGCCGGCATATCGCGCGAACGTTACGGGGCGGAGGCGACGCGGCAGCGCGGCCGCCCGGAACACCGGATGGGCGAGCAGGGCCTCGGAGACGATGGCCGCTGCCGCGCGCTGGGCGAGGTCGTCGGCCGCGGCCTGCTCATTGTCCTTCACCGCGCGGGCGTGCCAGCCGGCGGTCCGGCGGCCATCCTCGAAGCGGGCCTCGGCCAGCAGCGCACGCACCTGGCCGAGAGCAGCATCGCCCAACACCCCTGCGATCGGGACGATCATCCGCTGGCTAAGGCAGGTCGCCGAGCAACAGCTTGAGGCGGGCGGATTGCGCGGAGAGGGGACCAGGGGCGATCCCCCTGCCCGGCCGTGCCGGGCCTGGGTAGGCCGGACCCAGCGAGCGCAGCGCGGCGCGGATCGCCTCCGCCTCAGCCGTCCTGCCCGCCGCCGTCAGCCCGGGCGCCACCGTAGTTGCCCGGGCCTGCGCGGCGAGGAAGAGGCCCAGCCCGTCGAGATAGGGTTCCAGCTGCTGAGTCCTGCGGCTGGCCGCGTATTGCAGGGCCGCCCGATCCACCATCTCGCCCACCACCCGGGCGCGCACCCCCAGCGTCGGGCCGGCTCCGGGTGCCTTGGTCTCCGCCGCACCCAGCGCCGCCAGCACCGCATCCACCGCGGCCCCGATGCGGCGGGCGGGCGCGCGGGCCAGCGCCAGCGACGAGGCATTCTCCATCGCCTCGCGGAAGGGCGTCACGCCGCGCGCCTCGAACACCGGCTCCAGCTCGGCGTAGATCTCGCTGATCGGGTGGGCGAACAGCTCGCCGGCGGCGCGGGACCGCCCGGCGGCATAGGCGCGGCGGCCGGCCAGGTAATGCGCGGCGACGACGTCCAGCGCGGTGATGAAGGTCACGGGGTCGATGCCGGCACGGGCGGCGTCGATACCCCCTTCGCCCCCCTCTCCCCCCTCGCCCCCTTCGCCGCCCTGCACGGCGGCGGCGGGCAGGCGCGGCGCCGTCTGCGCCGCCGCCTGGGGCATTGGCGCGCCCGCCATCACGAAGACGCCCAGACCGAGCCAGAGCTTCGCGCGGTGGGTGATGCGTGGGGGTGGAGGCTCGCGATCGTCATCGGGCATGGGGGCGTCTTACCAAAGGTTCTGGCGGTTGAGGACGGTGCGTCTGGGCGCGATGCGCGTCAACTTACTGGGCAGGGCCCGCTGGCGCCGGCCAGGCAATGACTAGGAATGCGGAGATGGAGGTGACTTCGCCCGCTGATTCCTTAACCGCGAGCCAAAACAGGCGCGCAAGGCGCCACAAGGCACCGCCCCTGGGAGCAGATCGATGAGCCGTACCATCACCCGCCGCCTGACCCTTTCCGGCGCCGCCGCGCTGGCCGCCCCGGCGATGGCCCAACCGGCCGGCGAGGCCTACCGCATCGGCCTCATCCTGCCCATGACCGGCCCCTTCGCCAGCACCGGCCGGCAGATCGACGTGGCGGTGCGCGCCTGGCTGCGCGCCAATCCCGGGGCCATCGCCGGGCGGCGCATCGAGATCCTGCTGCGCGACGACACCGGCGTGGCGCCCGACACCACGCGCCGCCTGGCGCAGGAGCTGGTGGTCCGGGAGCGCGTGAACGCCCTGGCCGGCTTCGGCCTGACGCCACTGGCGCTGGCCGCGGCGCCCATCGCCACCGAGGCGAAAGTGCCGATGATCGTGATGGCGGCGGCCACGTTGATCATTCCCAGCCGCTCGCCCTTCATCCTGCGGACTTCGTTCGCCTTGCCGCAGGCGACGGCGCCGATCGCGGAATGGGCGGCGCGCAACTCCATTCGCAGCGCGGTGACGCTGGTGACCGACTTCGCGCCAGGGCTGGACGCCGAGCGGGCCTTCAAGGAACGCTTCGCTCGTGCCGGCGGCACGGTCTCGCAGGAAATCCGCACGCCGCTGCGCAACCCGGACTACGCGCCGTTCCTGCAGCGGGTGCGCGATGCGCGGCCGGATGCGCTCTTCATCTTCGTTCCCTCCGGCGAGGGCGCGCCGCTGATGAAGCAATTCGCCGAACGCGGCCTGGCCGAGGCAGGCATCAAGCTGATCGGCACCGGCGACGTGCTGGACGACGATATCCTGAACGACATCGGCGACGCGGCGCTGGGCGCCATCACCTGCCACCACTATTCCGCTGCGCATGACAGCGCCGAGAACCGCGCCTTCATCGCCGCTTATCACGCCGTGGCGCCGGGCGTACGGCCCAACTTCATGGCGGTGGGCGGCTGGGACGGTATGCACCTCCTGGCCGAGGGCATCCGCCGGACCAATGGCGGGCGGGATGGGGAGGCCATGGTCAACGCCATGAAAGGCCAGTCCTGGACCAGCCCGCGCGGCCCGGTGACCATCAATGCCGAAAGCCGCGACATCGTGCAGGACATCTACATCCGCCGCACCGAGCGACGCGACGGCCAACTGTGGAATGTCGAATTCGACCGCCTGCCCCAGGTGCCGCCGGGAGGCTGATCCCACATGGCATCGGCCATCACGGTTCTTCTCGATGGCGTGGCCTCGGGGATGTTGCTGTTCATCCTTGCAGTCGGTCTGTCGGTCACGCTGGGCCTGATGAACGTGGTGAACCTGGCGCATGGCGCCTTCGGCATGGTGGGCGGCTATGTGTGCGTCGTGCTGTTGAACCGGCTGGGGGTGCCGTTCCCGCTGTGCCTCGTCGCTGCTTTCCTCGGTGCGGCGCTGCTGGGGTTCGTGCTGGAACGGCTGCTGTATGTGCACCTGTATGGCCGCGATCATCTCGACCAGGTGCTGTTCTCCATCGGCCTGGTGTTCATCCTGGGCGCGGCGGCGGACTGGCTGATGGGCGCGCGGCAGCAGCTCATCCAGTTGCCAACCTGGCTTTCCGGCCGGGTCGAATTCGCCGGCGTGGGCCTGGGCCGCTACCGCATCTTCCTCATCCTGCTGTGCGGCGCCATCGCCCTGGCGCTGCATTTCGGCCTGGTGCGCACCCGCTTCGGCGCCCGGCTGCGCGCGGCGGTGGATGATGGCGTGGTCGCCCGCGGCATGGGGCTTCCCGTGGGCCGCATCTTCTCGCTGACCTTTGCGCTGGGCTCCGGCCTCGCGGGGCTTGGCGGCGCGCTGGGGGTGGAGGTGCTCGGCCTCGATCCGACCTTCGCGCTAAAATACATGGTGTATTTCCTGGTGGTGGTGGCGGTGGGCGGGGCCAATTCGGTGGCCGGGCCGTTCTTCGCGGCGCTGCTGCTGGGCGTGCTGGATGTGGCCGGAAAATACTGGGTGCCGCAGGTCGGCGCCTTCATCATCTACACCGCCATGGTGCTGTTGCTGCTGCTGCGGCCGCAGGGCCTGTTGGCGCGCGCCAGGTGATCTGGCGCGCGCTGCCCTGGGCGTTGGCGATCGCCGGCTATTGGCTGTTGCCGGACCAGTTGCCGTTGCTGTCGGCCATCGCCATCGCGGCGCTGTTCGCCGTCTCGCTCGACCTGATCGTGGGCTATGCCGGGGTCGTCACCCTCGGCCATGCCGCCTTCTTCGGCGCCGGCGCCTACACCGCCGGAATTTTGGCGCAGCAAGGCTGGGGTGAGCCGTTTTCCGGCTTGCTGGCCGCCGCCGCGGTGGCAGCCGCCCTGGGCCTGGCCAGCGCGCCGCTGGTGCTGCGCGGCGGCGACCTCGCTAGCCTGATGGTGACGCTCGGCCTCGGCCTGATGCTGTATGAGGCCGCGAACAAGGCGGCTACCATCACAGGCGGCGCCGACGGGCTGCAGGGGGTGGAGGTCTGGCCGCTGTTCGGGGCCTTCCGCTTCGATCTCTATGGCCGCACCGCCTATCTCTACAGCCTGGGCGTGCTGTTCGTGCTGTTCATGATGGCCCGGCTGCTGATGGCCTCGCCCTTCGGGCTCAGCCTGCGGGCCATTCGCGGCAATCCGCGCCGGGCGCCGGCGCTGGGCGTGCCGGTGCGCGCCAGGCTGACGGCAGCCTACACCATCGCCGCCGCCTATGCCGGGGTGGCGGGGGCGTTGCTGGCGCAGACCACGAGCTTCGTATCACTCGATGCGCTGTCCTTCCAGCGTTCTGCCGATGGGCTGCTCATGCTGGTACTGGGCGGGCTGGGCAGCCTGTACGGCGCGCTGCTGGGCGCCGCCGCCTTCACCCTGGCGCATCACGCGCTCAGCGAGGCCAGCCCGCTGTTCTGGCAGTTCTGGCTTGGCATCGCGCTGGTGGTGCTGGCGCTGGCCGGACGCGGCGGGCTGGTCGGCCTGCTGCGGCTGGTGATCAGGCGATGAACGCGCTGGAGACCAGCGGCCTGACCCGCCGCTTCGGCGCCTTCGTCGCTGTCGATGGCGTGAACCTCGCTATCGCGCAGGGCGCCCGCCACGCGCTGATCGGCCCCAACGGCGCCGGCAAGACGACTCTCGTCAACCTGCTCTCCGGCGCGTTGCCGGCCAGCGCCGGGCGGGTCCACCTGTTCGGCGAGGACCTCACCGCGGCCCCGCAGCATCGCCGCGTGCGGGCCGGCCTGGCGCGCACCTTCCAGGTCAACCAGCTCTTCGCCGACCTCACGCCCATGGAAGCCGTGACCATGGCGGTGGCGGAGCGCGCCGGCCAGGGCGCGGTGTGGTGGCGCCCCGTTCCTGCCGCGCAGGCGGCCGAGGCTGCGGCGTTGCTCGACAGCATGCGCTTCCCTCAGGCCGAGCGCGGCCAGCGCACCGGCGCCCTGCCCTATGGCCGCCAGCGGCTGCTGGAGATCGCCCTGGCACTCGCCATGCGCCCGCGCGTGCTGCTGCTCGACGAACCCGCCGCCGGCGTGCCCCCGGCCGAAAGCCGCGAGGTGCTGGACGCCGTCGCCGCCCTGCCGCGGGACGTGGCCGTGCTGCTGATCGAGCACGACATGGACCTCGTCTTCCGCTTCGCCGAGCGCATCACCGTCATGGCCTTCGGCGCCATCCTGGCCGATGGCCAGCCCGCCGCCATCGCGGCCGACCCGGCGGTGCGCGCCGCCTATCTCGGCACCGCCGATGTCTGAGCCGCTGCTTGACGTCCAGAACCTGCGCGCCGGCTGGGGCGAGGGCGTCGTGCTGGACGGCGTCTCGCTCACCCTGCGGCAGGGCGAGGCGCTGGCGCTGCTGGGTCGCAACGGCGCCGGCAA
>CAXTJY010000326.1:4396-5287 GCA_964244395.1 uncultured Rhodovarius sp. | reverse complement strand
TGCAGGTGGACGCCGCGCGCATCGGCGGCATCACGCCCTGGCTGAAGGTCGCGCACCTGGCCGAGACCTTCAACGTGCCGGTCTGCCCGCACTTCCTGATGGAGCTGCACGTCGCGCTGTGCTGCGCCGTGCCGAACGGGAAATGGGTGGAGTACATCCCGCAGCTCGGCCGCATCACCACCGCCCCGATGCGGATGGAGGCGGGCCGGGCCATACCCTCCGGCGACCCCGGCCTCGGCATCGCCTGGGACTGGGACGCCATCATCCGCCTGGCCGAACCCGGCCTGGGATTCGACATGAGGCTGGAATGACAGACGCACTGACCGAACGCCTGCAGCACTGCTACACCGGCGTCCTGCACGACGTGATGCGCGCCATGGGCCTGCGGGACTTCACCCTGCCGCCGGAGCTGCGCCCCATCCTCCCGGCGCAGCGCATGGCCGGCCCGGTCTTCACCATCGATGGCATGGTGGACACATCCGCCGACGGCCACCGCACCCTGCTGGAATGGACCGGCCTGCTCAGCAAGGCGCCGCCCGGCACCATCTGGGTCTGCCAGCCCAATGACCGCGAGGTCGCGCACATGGGCGAGCTGTCGGCCGAGACGCTGAAGAACAAGGGCGTTCGCGGCTGCCTGGTCGACGGCTTCGCCCGCGACATCGATTTCCTACTCGGGATGGAGTTCCAGACGTGGTGCCGCGGCTTCACCCCGCGCGACATCGTCGGCCATTGGTTGCCCCGCGCCACCGGCGTGCCGATCCGCATCGGCGACGTGACGCTGCACCCCGGCGACTACCTCGTCGCCGACCGCGACGGCGCCGTCTGCCTGCCCGCGGCGCAGGCCGAGGAGATCGCCGGCCGCGCCGAGACGGCGATCGCCACCGAGAACTC
>CAXTJY010000326.1:840-4386 GCA_964244395.1 uncultured Rhodovarius sp. | reverse complement strand
CACGGAAAACCAGGTCCGCACCGCCATCCTCTCCGGCATGGACCCGCAGGAGGCCTACCTCGCCCATGGCAAGTTCTGACCTGCTGCTGCTGCACCCCGCCGACAACGTGCTGGTCGCGTGCCGCCCGATCGCGGCGGGCACGACGGTCACGCTGGACGCGGGCGCGGTCCGCGTGGAAGCAGCGCTCGCGCTGGGCCACAAGCTGGCGCGCCGCCCGATCGCGGAGGGCGAGCCCATCCTGAAATACGGCATGCCCATCGGCTTCGCCACCGAGCCCGTTCCGGCCGGCGCGCACGTGCACCTGCACAACGTGCGGAGCGGCTACACCCCCAGCGTCGTGTTGTCCGATGCCTGAGATGCGCGGCTGGCTCCGCAGCGACGGCCGCAAGGGCATCCGCAACCTGATCGCCGTCGCCTACCTGGTGGAATGCGCCCACCACGTCGCGCGCGAGATCGCGGCGCCCCTGCGGGACGACGGCGTCCACCTCATCGGCTTCCCCGGCTGCTACCCCAACGACTACGCCTTGCACATGAGGGAGCGCCTCTGCACCCACCCGAACGTCGGCGCGGTGCTGCTGGTCAGCCTCGGCTGCGAGAGCCTGGACCGCCACCGCCTGCGCCGCACGATCGAGGCCAGCGGCCGCCCCGTCGAGCTGGTGGTCATCCAGCGCACCGGCGGCACCCGCGCCAGCATCGCGGCCGGCCGCGAGTGGGTCGCCACGCGCCACGCTGCCCTGGCCGCCGCCGCCACCGTCCCCATGGCCGCGTCCGACCTGGTGGTCGGCACCGTCTGCGGCGGCTCGGACGGCACCTCCGGCCTCACCGGCAACCCTGCCGCGGGCATCGCCTTCGACCGGCTGGGCGCCGCCGGGGCGGCCTGCATCTTCGAGGAGACCGGTGAGCTGATCGGCTGCGAGCACATCATGGCCGCCCGCGCCGCAACCCCCGCGCTGGGCGCCGAGATACGCGCCAGCGTCGACAAGGCCGCACGCTACTACGCCACCATGGGCTTCGGCAGCTTCGCCGCGGGCAACGCCGAGGGCGGCCTGACCACGATCGAGGAGAAGTCGCTCGGCGCCTACGCCAAGTCCGGTTCCGCCGCCATCGCCGGCCTCATCAAGCCCGGCGACATCCCGCCGCATGGCGGCCTGTTCCTGCTGGACGTGGTGCCCGATGGCGAGGTGCGCTGGGGTTTCCCGAACATCAGCGACAACGCCGAGATCGTGGAGCTGATCGCCTGCGGCGCTCATTGTGTGCTGTTCGTGACCGGCCGCGGCTCGGTCGTCGGCTCCGCCCTCGCGCCCGTGGTCAAGATCTGCGCCAACCCCGAGACCTTCCGCCGCATGGAGGACGACATGGACATCGAAGCCGGCCGCATACTGGACGGCCACGCCGGGCTGGAGGAGGTGGGCGAGGAGATCGCCGCCCTGGTGCTGGGCCTGGCGGCCGGCGTCCGCACGAAGTCGGAGGCGCTGGGGCACCAGGAGTTCATCCTGACCTACAAGAGCTTCGAGCCGATCGGACCCGCCTGCCTGCCGGGGCGCTGACCCCTGGCGCGTCGTGCTACTCCACCTTGGGTCCGGACGTGCCGTCCGGCGTGACGTCGATGGCCCGGGCGCGGCTGGTCACGCGCGGCGCATCGGGCCGGCAATCGGTCATGCAGGCGGTCCGGTTCCAGAATTCCCGCTCCGCCGTCTCGCGGTCGTCGTCGTGGAAGGCCGCCTCGTTCGGGAGGCGGATCGCGGCCAGGTTGCGTTCGTTCAGCTCCTGGTCCGGGTCCTTGATGATGTCGTTCAGGCTCAGCAGGTAGGCGACGATGGCGTAGGTCTCGTTCGGTTCCAGCGACTGCGCGTTCCCGTACGGCATGGCCCGGTTCACGTAGTCGAACACCGTGCTGACGTTGGGCCAGAACGAGCCGATGGTCTTCTCCGGCCGTTCGCTCCGCAACGAGCCCTGGCCGCCGGCCAGCACCGGCCACCGCCCGGCGCCCTCGCCGAACTCGCCGTGGCAGGCGGCGCAGCGGTCCTGGAACAGTGCCTCGCCCTGCGCGGCGGTGCCGTGCCCGGGCGGCAGGCCCTGGCCGTCCGGGCGCACGTCGATGTTCCAGGCCGCGATCTCGGCGGGCAGGGCAGGGCGGCCGACGCCCAGCGGCGCCGAGGCGGGTGCGGGGGCCGGGCCGGCGGCGCCCACGGCGCAGGCGGCCCCCAGCAGGGCGCTACGAAATCTCGACATTCTCGCAGCCCCCGTCGGCCCGGACCAACCAGGTCTGGATGCCGTTGTTGTGGTAGATGGAGTTCACGCCCCGGATGCGCCGCAGCTCGTCCTTGGTGGGCTGCACGTAGCCGGTGCTGTCATGCGCGCGGGACTGCACCAGCATCTCGCGCCCGTCCCAGTCGAGGTCCACGTAGAACCGCGCGAGCGACATCGGCAGCACCGGGCCGTCCAGCCGCGCCTCCTGCCAGTTGCGCCCGCCATCGAGCGTCACGTCCACCCGCGTGACGCTGCCGCGGCCGGACCAGGCGATGCCGGTCAGCACGTTGCGGCCGCGCGCGCCCAGGGGCGCCTGCGGGCTCGGGCTGGTGATCACGCTCTTGGCGTCCATCTGGAAGGTGAACCGGCGCGACCGGCCGTCCTCCAGCAGGCTCGTGTACTTGCTCGTCTCCTCGCGCGTCATGAACGGCTCGTCGCCCACCTTGATGCGCCGCAGCCACTTCACCCACATGTTGCCCTGCCACCCCGGCACGACCAGGCGCAGCGGATAGCCCTGCTCGGGCCGCAGCGCCTCGCCGTTCATGCCGAAGGCGACCAGGCAGTCGTCCATCGCCTTGTGCAGCGGGATGGAGCGCGTCATCGCCGCCGCATCCGCGCCCTCGGCCAGCAGCCACTTCGCCCGGGGGTCGAGCCCCGCGGCCTCCAGCAGCGTCCGCAGGGTGACGCCGGTGTAGGCCACGTTGTGGATCATGCCGTGGGTGAACTGGCAGCCGTCGAGCTGGGCGCCGCGCCACTCCATGCCGGAGTTGGCGGCGCATTCCAGGAAATAGGTGCGGTTGACCCGCGGCAGGCGCTTCAGGTCCTCCATGGTGAACACCAGCGGCCGGTCCACCAGGCCGTGGATCATCAGGCGGTGCCGGGCCGGATCGATCTCGGCCACGCCGCCATGGTGCCGCTCGAAGCACAGGCCGGAGGGCGTGATGACGCCGTCCAGCGCGTGAAGGGGCGTGAAGTTGACGCTGCTCTGCTCGCTGGCGGTCAACCAGGCGACGTCCCGCCGGACCACGCCCTTCTCGAACGGGCTGGGGTGGCCGTACGGGCGCTGCTGCACGCCGTCGCCCAGCGTGCGGCTCCAATCCGGCAGCTCGGTGATGGCCGGGTCGGGCGTGGCGGCGCGTGCGGGTGCTGCGGCGAGCACGGCGGCGCCGAACAGGCCGCGGCGGCCCAGGTCATGATGGGCCATGCGCTACGCCTCCAGCAGCCGGACGTTGCCCGCAGGCTCCGCCCGCACGGTGCCGCGGCGCTTGAGCCACGACTCGACCACGGCCCATATC
>CAXTJY010000326.1:0-830 GCA_964244395.1 uncultured Rhodovarius sp. | reverse complement strand
TTTTCGTTCTCTTTATCCATCCGCTCAGCTTCGCGTTTGACCTTTGCACCACGGCCCATATCGGCGGCCCTTCCGTGTCCTGGTTCACGCTGGCCCACCCGGCGACCCGGTATTCGCGCGCCGCCTCGATCGGCGCCCCGGTCCGCATCAGGCGCAGGTCCTGGATGCGGCGCCCCATCGCGGCCCCGGGGTCGAGCGCGTAGGCGAGGCCGCCGGCGCGCACCATGTCGCCGCCCTGCTGGTAGTATGGGTCGGGGTTGAACAGGTTGTCCGCCACGTCCTCCAGCACCTCCCGCAGGCGCGCGCCGGTCATGGTGGTGCGGTAGCAGGCCGGGTAGGTGATGGCGGTGGCGTTGTAGATATCCTCCGCGCGGATGGGCTGGCCGGGCAGCAGGCTCGGCCCCCAGCGGAAGCCCGGCGACAGCGCGACCTCGGCGTCGCGCTGCTCCAGCATGGCGTGGCAGATCATGTCGTCCAGCGTGCCGCCCAGGTTGCCGCGGCGGTAGAGCAGCGAGTCCGTGCGGCCCAGCTCCCGGGCTTGATCCGCGTCGTACGGCGCCCGCACCGCACGGATCGCCGCCGCCATGCCGGGCTCGGGCGCGATCGCGTCGCTGAACACCGGGATCAGCCGGTGCCGCCAGCCGGCGACCCGGCCGCCCTGCACGTCGAGGTCGAGCCGCGCCAGGAACTTGCCCGAGCAGCCGGATGCGAGGATCAGGGTGCGCCCCACCACCTCCGGCCGCGGCAGCGCGTCGTGCGTGTGGCCGCCCAGGATGACGTCGATGCCCTCCACCCGGCCCGCCATCTTGCGGTCCACGTCGAAGCCGTTG
>CAXTJY010000325.1:0-5291 GCA_964244395.1 uncultured Rhodovarius sp. | reverse complement strand
GCTACGCCGGCGCCGCCTGCATCACGCCCAACGCGGCCGAGATGGCGTTGGCGGCGGGGCTGCCGACGCGAACCGAGGCCGAATGCGCCGCCGCCGCCCGGGTGGTGATGGCGCGGGACGGCATCGGCGCCATCCTGGTCACCCGCTCGGCGCGCGGCATGATGCTGGTCCGGCCTGACGGCGCGCTGTCGGCGCCGGCCCGCGCGCAGGAGGTGTTCGACGTTTCCGGCGCCGGCGACACGGTGATCGCGGCGCTGACGCTGGGGGTGGCGGCGGGGCGGTCGCTGGAGGAGGCGATGCGGCTGGCCAATGCCGCCGCCGGCATCGTGGTGGCCAAGCTGGGCACTGCTACCGCGTCCGCGGCCGAGTTGACCGCGGCGCTGGCCGGGCAGGGTTCGGCGCTGCTGGACCACGCGGCGGTGGCCGCGCTGGTGGCGCAGTGGAAGGCGGCTGGGCTGAGCGTGGGCTTCGCCAATGGCTGCTTCGACATCCTGCATGCCGGCCATGTCGGGCTGCTGGCGCAGGCGGCGGCGGGGTGTGACCGGCTGGTGGTGGCGCTGAACGACGATGCCTCGGTCGCGCGGCTGAAGGGCGCGGGGCGGCCGGTGAATGGGCTGGAGGATCGTGCGGCGGTGATGGCGGCGCTCCGCCCGGTCGCGGCGGTGACCAGCTTTGCCGAGGACACGCCGCTGGCCCTGATCGAGGCGCTGCTGCCGGATGTGCTGGTGAAGGGTGCGGACTACAGCGCCGAGCAGGTTGTGGGCTGGCCGGCGGTGCGGGCGGCGGGCGGGCGGCTACTGCTGGCGGAGTTGCTACCGGGGCGCAGCACGACCGCACTCCTGGGGCGCGGCACGGGTACTTGACCTTACCATGATGGCAACCTGCAGGGTGCGTCATCACAAGGAGCAAGCCCATGCGAACCATCACCTTCTCCCTGATCCTCCTCGCCAGCGTTGCCGTGGCCCAGCACAGCCATGCACCCTCACGCGGTGGCGCCACCGCCGGATATGAGGCGGCGATGATGACCATGCATCGCGACATGGCTGTGCCCTATACGGGCGACGCCGATCGCGATTTTCTGGCCGGCATGATTCCGCATCATGAAGGGGCGGTGGCGATGGCGCGGGTGTTGCTGGCGCATGGACGCGATCCCGAGACGCGGCGCATGGCCGAAGCCGTCATCGCCGACCAGATCCGCGAGATTGCTCAGATGCGCGCCATCCTGGAACGACTGCGTTAGGCGCGCCGCTCCTGCGCATTCCGCAGCAGCGCCAGCCCGCGATACACCCCGTGCACCATCTTGGAATACGGCATCACCAGGAAGAAGCCGATCACCAGCCCAAGATGCAGCGCCAGCAGGGTGCCCATGGCGCCGGTGTGGCGGATGGCCAGCAGCAGCAGCCCGGTCGCCGCAATCAGCCACAGCAGGCCCAGCATGGCGTACTCGCCGCCCAGCAGCGCCGGCGCCACCGGCCCCGGATCCGTCCGCACCTTCAGCCACAGCAGGCCGGTGGTGCCGACCATCATGCCCAGCCCGCCCCAGAAGCCCAGTTGCACCGGCAGCGACAGGAAGGCGTGCGGCGACTTCCAGCCGAACACGTTGTGGTAGATCGCACCCATCGTCGTGGCGGCGAAGCACAGCATGAAGCCGCCGAACATGGCTTGGTGCAGCCAGCGCTTGTGCGAAGTGAAGCGATCGTCGATGTCGTTGCAGCCATGCCCGCCGCCGCCCAGGTTGCGCAGCGTCAGGATGTCGAAGGCGGCTTCCGCCACCGGGGCCGGCCCCGGAGCGCTCTGCCCGGTGGCGCGCCAGTATCGCGCGGCGCCCATCCCCATGGCCAGCAGCGCGTAGCCGAAGCTGCCGCCGGCGAGCAGGATCATGAGCCAGTAGGGCACGATACGGAAGAAGGCGCCGGTGCCGGTCTGCGCGGTGTAGAGCGTGGCGGGATCGTGCAGGAACATGGCCAGCAGCAGCGCCAGGGTGGGGGCCAGCACGGCCACCAGCGTGACAAGGGTTCCGTTGCCCTGGAAAAGCCCGCCCATGCCGGCGGGCCAGGCATGCTCGGCATATCCCTCAACCCGCAAAGTGGCGAAGGTGGCCGGGATGTTCACCCCGAAGGCGTGCGGCGGCGCGTATTGGCAGGAGTGGTAGCAGCCCTTGCAGCCATGGCAGAGGTTGGCCAGGTGGGTCAGATCGCCAGGGGTAAAGTCCCGCCGCTGCGCCATGGCGGGGAAGACGGCGCAGTAGCCCTCGCAGTACCGGCAGGCATTGCAGATCTCCATCTGACGCCGGGCTTCGACGACGGTGTCCGACTCAGTGGCCATCGCGGTTTCCCTTTCCGGCCCCGTGACAGCGTGGCGCGCCGGAAGATCAGTTTCTGACAAGTTTTGCCGCCTCCTCGCCTGCGATACGGCCGAATACGGTGCCGATGGTCATGCCGAAGCCGGCCAGGTAGCCCTGCCCCAGAATGTTGCCAGCCATGATTTCGCCGGATGCGAAGATATTGGCGCTGGGCCGTCCGTCGCCCATCATCACCCGGGCGCGGTCATTCACCTTGACGCCCAAAAAGGTGAAGGTGATGCCGGGCGCCAGCGGGTGGGCGTGGAAAGGCGGCCGATCGATGCGTCTGGCCCAGTGCGACTTCGGCGGCGCCAGTCCCTCGGTCACGCAGTCGTCCAGCTTGCCGCCCTGGAAGGTGCCCGGCCGGACGGCGGCGTTGTAGTCGGCCACCACCCTCTCCAGCTTCGCCGGGTCAAGCCCAAGCGACACCGCCAATTCGCCGATACTGTCTGCCTTCAGCGGCGGGAACACACTGGGCAGGTAGTCATGCAGCGCCTGGCTGTCGCTGATGGCAAAGGCGCGCTGGTTCGGCTGCTGCGCGATCAGCCGGCCCCAGATCGCGTAGCGCTTTGGCCAGACATCCTCGCCCTCATCGTAGAAGCGCTCCACATTCTCGTTGACCACCACGCTGTACGGCACGCAGTCCAGCCGCATCGCAAGGCCGCCGTCGCACATCGGCGCCCGGGCGTCGTTGGCCACGGCATGGAACTGGGTGGCGTCGCCCACCTCCTGGATGCCTTGTGCCAGTAAATTCTTCAGCACGGTGCCCTGGGCGTAGGGGGTCCCCCTGATCTGAAAATTATCGGCGGCGTCGCCCCAGTATTGCCGCAGCCATTCGCGGTTGGCCTGGAAGCCGCCCGCACTGGCGATCACGCTCCTGCACCGAATGCGCTCCGGGAAGCCGCGCCAGGAAATCACCGCCTCCCGCGCGAAGCCGTCATCCACGATGATTTCCTGCACCTCGGTGTCGTAGAGCACCTCGATGCCGAGCCGCTCGGCGGTGCGGTACAGCGCATTCACCAGCGCCTTGCCGCCGCCCAGGAAGAAAGCGTTGGTGCGGCTGAGCGAGAGCGTCCCCGACAGGCTGGGCTGAAACACCACGCCGCAATCGCGCAGGAAGCCAGGCGCGTGCTGGCTTGCGCGGATGGTCATGCGGGCCAACGCCTCGTCGGTCCGCCCGCCGGTCACACGCAGCAGATCGTCCCAGTATTCCTCTTCCAGGTAGCTATCGGTCAGCACATCCGTTGGCGTGGGGTGCAGGGCGCGCAGGTTCCGGGTGTGGCGGGAGTTGCCGCCCCGCATGGTGATGGGCGCGTGCTCGGCGATGATGACCGAGGCTCCGGCCTGCGCCGCGGTGATGGCGGCGGACAACGCGGCATTGCCGCCGCCCACCACCAACACATCCCATATCCGCGTGAAATCCGGCATTGCCTGCACTATGCGGGGCAGGCGCCCCGTGTCCAGCCACGCCGCGCACCCATCGGCAACGCCACTCGCCGCGATTGACCCGAGGGCATGGAAGAGCCGACGGATTCGGTGTGTAATCCTGCCAGCAACGAGCGAGGGGAACGGGAAAATGCCAAAGGTTTCTGACGGGGTGGCGTTGTTCAACCAGGTCGGCGACCTGGGCCGCGGCAATGTCGTGCTGGCCAACGTGCCGACCAACAATGCCGAGGCCAACAATGCGCTGCGGCAGTGGTGGCAGAACAAGCGGCACCAGGCCCAGTATGAATGGGATGTGGCGGCTTGGTACGGCGCCCTGACCATGCCCGGCCACAACAGCATCGCCGCCTGCCTGGTCAAGCTCTTCACGGTGCTGCGCAACGCGGGCGTGTATTACGACCGGGGAACGGTTCCTGGTACCTATGACTGGCGGGACTGCGCGGTCGCGTCGCCCCCCAACATGACCACGGGTATCCCGCTCGGCTCCATCCTGGCGCATGGCGGCCGGCTGCTGATCCAACTTCCCGTGCGCACCGAGCATGACGACCAGGGCCAGGCCTTCTTCAACTGGCTGACTGACGAGGCGCGCACCCACAACACATGCCGTTCCCGCACCACCGCCACCCACGCCCTGGCCGGCCGTGAGCCTGCGCTGACGCTGCCGGCCGCCGGCCGCAAATTTCGCATCGCTGAGAAACGCGGCAAGAAGAGCGGCATCCGCGGCGCCATGAAGACCAAGATCATGAAGGAGGAGAATCACTGGGGGGTGAATCTGGCGCTGTTCGGCTCCGGCCGGACGAACTGGTTCAGCGGCAACACGGTGGATCACCTTGGCGGCCACGGTCACCTCTACATCTACTTCAACCCGAAGGATGTCGGCCAGTGCGGCGGCATCATGGTGGGCGGCGAGAATTCCGGCGTGGGCGCAATGTCGCAGACCTTCGTCGGCCACGGCGCCAAGGCGGTGAGCGAGGACTACTCCCCTGCCGGAACCTTCAAGTGGCCGGCGATGAACCACGGCCCGAACCATATGATCGAGGAGTTCCTGGTCGATCTTTCCGATGGCTGGACCTGGCTGCGCGGGATGGAGATGCAGTTCGACCCGGCCTGGCTCGACCACACACCGCTGCCGGTGGGCGCCGCCCGCACCGACGATGCGCTGCGCCGCGTAATCTATGCGGTGACCGACCTTCTGGACGCACCCCCGGGCAATCTGGGCTTCATGGCCAAGCGCCGGTTGGAGGGCCACAAGGAAACGCTGCTGAAGGCACGCAGCCTGCCGCGGGCGACGATCAGCGCCATCATGAAGGAATGCCTGGAGGCCTATGGGCTGCGCAACGTGGTGATCAACCTCAACGGCAGCTACACCGCGTCGAACACGGTGACGGTGACGGTGCCGCCGGCGCTGCAAAGCACCATCAACGACTGCCGCACGAACTGGAACGTCAGCGTCTGATCAGAACAGGAAGTCGCCCGCTGACAGGCCGCTGACACCAAAGACCAGGAT
>CAXTJY010000324.1:0-5301 GCA_964244395.1 uncultured Rhodovarius sp. | reverse complement strand
CGCCTACGAGACCGATGACGCCTTCCAGGCCCGTGACGACGCCGAACGCGCCGGCCTCGTGCATGTGTCGGATCAGGAGCCGGGGATCCGGCGCGTCGGCTCCGCGCCTGTCTTCGGCTACACCGGCCCCGACGGCAAACGCCTGCGGGACCCGGCGATGCTGGAGCGCATCCGCAAGCTCGCCATCCCGCCCGCCTATACGGAGGTGTGGATCTGCGCGAACCCGGACGGCCATATCCAGGCGGTGGGCCGCGACGCCCGGGGCCGCAAACAGTACCGCTACCACTCGCGCTGGCGGGAGGTACGGGACAGCAACAAGTTCGACCACCTCGTCCGCTTCGCGCGCGACCTGCCGGCGGTGCGGGCGCGGGTGGAGGCCGACATCGCCCGCCCCGGCCTGCCACGGGACAAGGTGCTCGCCGCCGTGGTCTGGCTGCTGGAGGCCACGCTCGCCCGGGTCGGCAATGAAGAATATGCGCGGCTGAACAAGAGCTTCGGCTTGACCACGCTGCGCAACCGGCATGTGAATGTGAAGGGCGCCGAGATGCGCTTCCAGTTCCGCGGCAAGTCCGGTAAGGATTGGCGCCTGCGCATCCAGGACCGCAGGATCGCGAAAATTCTGCGCACTTGCCAGGATCTGCCGGGCCAGTCCCTGTTTCAGTATCGCGACGAAGAGGGCCAGCTACAGTCCATCGGCTCGGCCGACGTCAACGCTTACCTCCGCGAGATCGCCGGCGAGGACATCACGGCCAAGGATTTTCGCACCTGGGCCGGCACCGTGCTGTGCGCGCTGGAACTGGCCAACATGCCGGCCGCCACGGGCACCGGCATGGCGAAGGCGCAGATCAAGGAGGCGATTCAGCGCACCTCCGCCCGGCTCGGCAACACGCCGACGATCTGCCGCAAATGCTACGTCCACCCCGCGGTGTTCGACGGCCATGCTGGCGGCCGGTTGGAGATCAGGCTGCGGCGGCCGACCGGCAAGGGGCCGACGCTGCGGATCGAGGAGGCCGCGGTGCTGTCATTCCTGCGCAAGGCGGCCGCGACCGCCTGACGATGTGCCCGCGCGACACCGCGCGCCGCGCCGGTCGCCTACGCCGCTTGCTGACGCCTGAGCCCAGGGAGTGCCACGCCGACCAGCTCCTCGGCGCCCAGCAGCGCGGCGAGCTGCGCCTCGCTCCATCCCTCCGTGCCCTGGGGCCGGACCGGCAGCACCATCCAGCGGTAATCCGCCGTACTGTCCACCACGCGAATCTGCGTCGAGGCGGGGATGTGCGTACCCCACTCCGCCAGTACGCCGCGCGGATCGCGCACCGCCCGGGCCCGGTAGGCGGCCGATTTGTACCAATGCGGCGGGAAGCCCAGCAGCACCCGCGGATAGCAGCTGCACAGGGTGCAAACCACCAGATGGTGCAGCGACTCCGTGTCCTCCAGCACGCCCAATGGCGGGTTGCCGGCCAGCGAGACGCCGAACTCCGCGCAAGCCGCGCTGCCGTCGTCGATCAGCCGCGCGCGGAACGCCGGATCGACCCAGGCCTTCGCCACCATTGCCGCACCCGTGGCGGGGCTGGCCTTTTCGGTCGCCGCCTTCTTCGCCGCCAGATCCGACTCGGTCAGGATGCCGCGGGCGGTCAGCGCGCCAACCAGCTTTTCCAGCAGCGCCACATGTTCGGGCGACGGGTCCTTGCCAGCCATCAATCAGCTCTCCTCAGGGTCGAGCCAGTGCTCGAACAGTTCCACCAGCAACGTGTCGCCCGCCTGGCCTTCGTTCCACACCGGCTGCTGCTCGAACAGCACATGGTACAGCACCTTCTCGGGCGCCGGGCGGTTGAAGGCCAGGTCCTCCGGATTGGGGAAGCTGCCCAGGGCGCGCAGCACCGTGCCCTGCCGGCCACGGACGTAATGCGGCGTACGCAAATGCAGCCGCATCAGCGCCTCGGGGCGGTTCGGCTTGACCCGCACCTTTGCGCCGGCGGCGAAACGGGGGGTCACGAAAACCGCGCGATGCCGTCGCGCCCCCGGAAAGTGGCCATGCGGCGCATCACGACACCTCGTCCCACGTCACGATGCCGCGCGAGACCAGCACCGCCGCCATGGCCTTCAGCCACTTCTCGTAATAGGTCAGGCCGAAATACTCCTCGGGCGGCAGGCTCTCGATCTTCAGGCGTTGCTCGTCGGTAGTGATCAGCCCTTTCTCGCGCAGCACCACGCGCAACGCATCCACCCGCTTGTCGAAATCGTTCAAAGCCGGGTTGGTCGGCTCGACGGCGGTACAGCGGTATTTCGGGTTGCCGCCGAGATCGTGGTGGGTGGGGGACGGTTCCATAAGGCCAGACTAGGTCGGCGCAAGGCGAACCGTCCAGCGTCCTCGCGGCGGGATGGCGTGCCCATGGACCCCGCTGAAAATCTGCAGAATAAAGCGCGCCGGCGCCGGGTCCTTGCTGTCGGGGCCGTGGCACAAGGAATGCGATGCATTGACCGACCAGAATCTTCGACCGGACTCAGCCACGACGCCCGAGATGGTGCGATGGGCGTTCCACACCATTCTGGGCCACTACTCGGTGTCGGATCACGTCGTCGAAGTGCATCAGCGGATCTTCCCGACCTTTCACCAGCTTTGCGAAGGCATCAAGGATTCGGCGGAGTTCGCCGCCACCTACGGCCCCCGTTCTGGCCAGGTGCTGCTGGGCGGCGCCGAACTGGCCCTGCTGCATGACCTGCCGGTGAAGCCGGTGCCGGTCGAGCCCGGCTGGTACACCGACTTCCTGGGTATCCGCACCCGGCTGAGCTTCCAGCCGGCGGGGCATGAATGGCTCGACGCCCGATTCCTGCCGGTGCCGACATCGGGCCTGATCCAGTTCCACGATGCGCAGGAATGGGGCGGCGTGCTGCGGGCCGCCATCGACGCGCGGCCCACCGGTCGCTTCGTCGCCTTCGAGCTCGGCGCCGGGTGGGGGCCGTGGGTTTCGACGGTGGCGCGGCTGGCGCAGCTCATGGGCCTGGCGCCCTCCCTGGTCGCGGTCGAGGCCGATGCCGGGCACCTGGACTTCATCCGCACCCACTTCGCCGACAACGGGCTGCCGATGGAAAGCTGCCGCCTGATCCAGGCGGTGGCCGGCGCGATGGACGGCACCGCCTGGTTCCCGATGCTGGCGAACTCGGCGGAGGATTACGGTGCCTCCGCCTCCTTCGCCGATGCCCCGGCGGGCATGCTACCGGTTCCCAGCATCTCCCTGGCGACGCTGCTGCGCGACGAGACCCGGGTCGACCTGATCCACTGCGACATTCAGGGCGCCGAGGCGGAGACGATGGCCGCGGGCATCGACGAGGTCAGTGCCAAGGTTCGGCGCATCGTCGTCGGCACGCATGGGCGCGCCATCGAGGAGCAGCTTTATTATCTGTTCACCGGGGCGGGATGGCGGCTGGAGGATGACAAGGCCTGCCTGCTGCAGCCGGACTACAAGCCGGGCGACCTGTACACTTTGCGGGCGGATGGCGTGCAGGTGTGGCTAAACCGCAACCCGGCGCTGTAGGGGAGCCGCAGCCGGGAGTGTTGCCCGGGATCGTCACCCCACGGTAGAGGGGCCGCGTGAACATGCATCATGCGCCGTCCTCGACGATGACCCCGGTCCACTCCGACACCCCCAGCACCGTGGAAATGATCCGCTGGGGATTCCGCTTCGTGCTGGGGCGGGATGTGGACGACCCGGCGGTGCTGCAACAGTGCCTCGCCGTCTATCCCACCTTCGGCACGCTGCGCGACGCGCTGCTCACCGCGCCTGAATTCCATGCCCTGCTGGGTGCGCATCAGCACCAGGTTCCGTTGCTGGGGGCCGTCGAACGGGAGCTGCTGGCCCGGCTCGACCTGTCGCCGGGGGAAGGCGAGCCCGGCTTCTTCAAGGATTTTCTCGGCGTGCGAACCCGGCTGGATTTTCTGCCCCGCGGGCATGACTGGCTGGACGGCATCGTCATCCCGGTCCCTGCCGCGGGCCTGACCAAGTTTCATGACCCGCAGGAATGGGCGGCCCTTCTGCGCGCAGCGGCCGAGGCGGCTCCGCGTGGCAGCTTCACCCTGATGGAGCTCGGCGCCGGCTGGGGCCCCTGGGTGTCCGCCGGCGCGCGCCTGGCGCAGGCGCTGCGGCTGCCGGCGCCGCGGCTGATCGCGCTCGAGGCCGATGCCGGGCATCTGGACTTTCTGCGGACCCACTTCGCCGACAATGGGCTGGACCTGTCGAACACCCGCATTATCCATGGAATCGTGGGCCCGGAAGACGGCGAGGCCTTCTTTCCCGTCCTGGCCGATTCCGCGTCCGACTACGGCGCCAGCGCCAGCTTCGAGGCGGTGGCGGAGACACGGCCGATGCATCGCCTGCCCTGCCACGCCTTGTCTCGGCTGCTGCGTGAGGAGCCGATCCTGGACCTGCTGCACTGCGACATCCAGGGCGCCGAGGGCGAGACCCTGCCAGCTGCCATGGAGGCGCTGAACGCGCGGGTGCGGCGGGTGATGGTGGGCACGCATAGCCGTGGTGTCGAACACACGCTCGCCGATGCCTTCGGGGCCGCCGGCTGGCTGCTGGAGGACGATCTGGCCTGCATGCAGGGCCATGCCTATGGCCCCGACAAGCCGCCGGTGCTGATGGCCGACGGCGTGCAGGTTTGGCGCAACCCATCCTATCTCAGCCTGGGCGTGCCGGGCTGACCGCCGAGCCCGGATGCCCATACTTGGCGGCGAATGGCGCCCGGGCTACGCCGGAGCGGCAGAGCGGCACGCGTGGCCGCCATTGAACAGGATCATCATCCAGTGCGCGAAAACGACAAGGATTGGGAGGCGTTCGGCGCCGAGGCGCCGTATCACGCCGTCCTCACCAATCCCATCTTCCTGCCTGACCAGCTCACGCAGGAACGGCTCGACTACTTCTTCCAGACTGGGGAGGAGGAAGTCGCGCGCATCGTCGGTAACATTCGGCAGCGACTCGATCCGAACTTCGCCCCCGGCAAAGCCATCGATTTCGGCTGCGGCGTCGGCCGTATCTCACTGGCGGTGGCGAGCCACGCGGGGACCACCATCGGCCTCGACGTATCGCCCTCCATGTTGAAGGAGGCGGTCAAGAACAAAGCCGAGCGCAAGCCCGAAGCCGACATCCGCTTTCAGCATGACATCCCGGATGAGCTGGTGGACTGGGTGTGTTCGGTGCTGGTGTTCCAGCATATCCAGCCGGCGCGCGGCATACCCATCCTGAAATCCCTGCTCGGCCGGCTGAATGTCGGCGGCGTGGTGTCCCTGCAGTTCACCGCCTACCG
>CAXTJY010000323.1:1104-5306 GCA_964244395.1 uncultured Rhodovarius sp. | reverse complement strand
CACAGACAGACCGCCCCGGCATGGTGCCGGGGCCCTCCGTCGCCTCGCCGGAAAGGCGGCCTCTCAGCCGCCCTTGTACTGCACGGCCTGGCGGCCGCGCTGGCCGTCGCGCACGTCGAGATTCACCTTCTGGCCCTGCTGCACGTCGGTCACGCCCGCGCGCTGCAGGACGGAGGAGTGCAGGAACACGTCCTGGCCGCCATCCTCCGGCGTCACGAAGCCGAAGCCGCGCACCTGGTCGAACCACTTCACCGTGCCGTTCACGGCGTAGGTCGGGCCGCCGGCATCGCCGCCGCCGAAATCGCGCCGTGGACGGTCGAAACCGCCTCCGCCACCGGCCGGGGCGCCCATGCCCCCACCGCCGAAGTCCCGCCGGGGCGGTGCGCGGTCACCAAAGCCACCGCCGCCACCAAAGCCGCCACCGCCGCCGAAGCCGCCGGGCGCGCCGAAGTCACGCCGGGGCGGACGGTCGCCAAAATTGCCACGCGGCGGACGGTCGCCAAAGCCGCCGGGAGCACCGAAGCCCCCGCCACCACCGAAATTGCCGCCACCGCCGGGCGGGCCACCGAAGTCGCGCCGAGGCGGACGGTCGCCGAAGTTGCCGCGCGGCGGCCGGTCGCCAAAGCCGCCAGGCGCGCCACCAGGGGCACCGAAGCTGCGCGGCGCGCCGCCGCCAGGGCCACGCTTCAACTCGGTGATGCGGGTCACCAGCCGCCGACCGGTGCGGTCGGAGCCGATTTCACAGACCAGAATGTCGTCGGTGTCGGGCTGTTCGATGCCCGCATCGGTCAGCGCGGAGGCGTGGAAAAACACGTCCTGCCCGTCTGGCCCCAGCACAAAGCCGAAGCCCTTGCGCCCGTTATACCACTTAACCTTGGCTTCAATCAGCCCGCCTTCCGGCATATTGTCAGACACGTTGGTGCACAATCCAAATTCAATGACTAGGCCCGGCGAGATGCAAGGCTACGCCAGGACTATGACACCCGCGACAGGCGAAGGCCAGCCTTAAAAACGGCGCGGTGAGAACGGTGCTGCCCCGGCTGGAGTTTCACCCGCCAGCAACGCGATGGCCAGCTCTGCGCTTTTCGGCCCGCCCACCAGTCCGACATGGCCGTGGCCAAAGCCATGCGCGATATCCGGGCTCGCCCGTGACAGGCCCAATACAGGCAGGCCATCCGGCATCGACGGCCGATGGCCGAGCCAGACCCGCACCCGCTCCGGAGACAGGTTCGCCGGCAGGCCCGGCACAGTGCGCAGCAGGTGGTCACGCAGAATCTCGGCCCGGCGCCAGTCAGGCTCGGCCTCGATGCCGGCGATCTCCACCTGGCCCGCGACCCGCAGGCCATTCGCCGTCTTGATCACGCTCATCTTGCCGTCGAAGGGCATCAGCGGCGTGCGGGTGGCGACTTCCGGGGCGATGATCTCGGCGTGGTAGCCACGCTCGGATTCCAGCGGCAGGCGGTTCCCGGCGGCCGCGGCCAGCGGCTTGGAACGGGCGCCGGCTGCAATCAGTGCGCGATCAGCCGACACCTCGCCTTCCGCGGAGGTGACCGCCCGCAGCCGCCCGCCTTCGATACGGAAGCCGGTCGCGGCCTGCCGGAGCCGCCGCGCGCCGCGCGCCTCGGCCAGGGCGACCAGAGCGCCGACATAGGCGCCGGGGTCGGCACAACTCGATCCCTCATCGGTCATCACCCCAAAACGGTAACGCCGGTCCAGCGCCGGTTCGAGTTGGCGCAGCGCATCCTCATCCAATTCCCGCCACGTGCAGCCGACTTGCGCCCGAACGCGCCAGGCCAGCGCCTCGGCCTCGAACCCAGCCCGGTCGGCCCAGACATAGAGCAGCCCGGTGCGCTGAATCAGGTGTTCGACCCCTGCCTCCCGCGCCAGCGCCAGGTGCCGGGCCGGCGCATCGGCCAGCAGCGAGCGCAGCGCGCGGGCGATGCGCAGCACCCGGCCCTCGGTCCAGCCGGCCGCCAGATAGCGCAAGAGCCAGGGCGCCACCTTCGGCAGATACCGCCAGCGGATGGCCAGCGGCCCCAGCGGGTCGGAGAGGAATTTCGGTACCTTTCTCCACAAGCCCGGCAACGCCGGCGGGATGACGCTGAGCGGGTTCAGCCAGCAGCCATTGCCGTAGCTGGCGGCCTGCTCGCCGCCCGGCGTGCCGGGGTCGAGGATCGTCACCTCCCAACCGCGCGCCTGCGCCTCCAGCGCGGCACAGGCGCCCATGATGCCGGCACCGATGACGACGAGATGAGTCACTTGCGCTGGGTCGCCGGGTCCGGCGCCAAGAGCGAGACATGCGCCGAGACCACGCGCCAGCCTTCCGGCATCCGCGCCATGATCTTGGTCTCGCGACCTATCAAACCGGTCTCGACCCGCTCGTATTCCAGATGCGTGGCGGCAAAGTCCGGGCCAAAGGCGACGATGTGCACCTTCCGCGTGGTGCGCCTGGCATAGCGCGCGACACTGGCGCGAAAGGCACGGATGGCGTCGTGGCCGTAGAGGATTTCGCTGGTGCCGAAGCGCACCGTACGTGGGTCGGCCCAGAATATGGCGTCCAGCGTGCCGGTGTCGTTGGCGGCGATGGCGACTTCATAGCGGTCGAAAACGGCACGAACTTCGGCCAGGATCAGGGGGTCATCGAGGATCATGCCGGAGTGTGGCGCAGCCGCGCCGGATTGCCCATCACCGTGGCCCCGGCGGGCACGTCGCGGGTCACCACGCTACCGGCGCCGACGATGGCGCCCTGCCCCACCGTCACCCCCGGCAGGATGATGGCGCCCGCACCGATCCAGGCGTGCGCGCCGATCGCGATGGGGCGGCCGGACTCCAGACCGGCCCGTCGGGTCGCCACATCGCGCGGATGGTCGGCGGCGCAGAGCTGCACGCCCGGCCCGATTTGCGCGCCCTTTCCGACGCTGATGGCAGCGACATCGAGGAACACGCAGTTGAAGTTGATGAAGGCGCCGGCGCCCAACGTGATGTGGCTGCCGTAGTCGCAGTGGAACGGCGCGCGCAGCATCGCGCCGGCGCCCATTGTCATCCGCTCCGCCAGCAATTCGGCGTCCACCGCGCCGGGCCGTCCATTCACCCGCGCCAGCCATGCAGCGCAGGCGGCCATGTCGCGCTGCAGCTCGGCATCGGCCGGGTCATACAGAAGCCCGGCCGCCATCCGCTCCGCTTGCGAAAGCTCGCTCAGCCGGCCGCCACCACCGCCCGCTTCGCCATCACCGTCACCAGATGGGCGCGGTATTCGGCGCTGCCATGGATGTCGCTGTTCAGGTCGGTGGCGCTCTGCTTCACCCCCGCCACCGCATCGACCGACCAATTCGCCGTCAGCGCGGCCTCCATCGCCGTCTGCCGGAACACGCCGGGCCCCGCGCCGTTGATCACCACCCGCACGCCGGCCGGCCCTTTGGCCACGAAGGCGCCGGCCATGACGTAGCGGCTCGCGGGGTTGCGCATCTTTGCGTAGCCGGCCTTTTCCGGGATCGGGTATTCCAGCGCGGTCAGGATCTCGTCCGGCTCCAGTGCCGTGGTGAACATGCCCTGGAAAAAATCATCCGCCGAAATCTTGCGCTTCGAGGTGTGGATCGTGGCACCCAAAGCCAGCACAGCCGCCGGGTAATCCGCCGCCGGGTCGTTGTTGGCAACCGAGCCGCCCATCGTCCCCCGATTGCGTACCTGGGTGTCGCCGATGTGCTTCGCCATCTGCTGCAAGGCCGGGATCGCTGCCCCCACAACGTCTGAAATGCTGACCTCGTGATGCGTGCACAGCGCACCCACGATCAGCGAATTGCCCTCGCGCTTGATCCCCTTCAGCTCGGCGATGCCGGAGATGTCGATCAGCGCCGTTGGCTTGTTCAGCCGATGCTTCAGCGCCGGCAGCAGCGTGTGGCCGCCGGAGACCGGCTTGGCATCTGGGTCCGCGGCCAGCATGGCCACGGCGTCCGCCACCGTCGAAGGCTTGTGATAAGCGAAATCATACATGCCAGAGGCTCCTTATTCGGCCGCCAAGCGAGGCGCGTTGGATTGAAGAATGGACCAGATCTTGTCGGCTGTCGCCGGCATCTCGACATGGCGGACGCCATAATCGCGCAGCGCATCCACGACCGCGTTGATCACCGCCGGCGGCGAGCCGATGGCGCCGACCTCACCGCAGCCCTTCACCCCCAGCGGGTTGTGGGTGCACGGCGTGGTGT
>CAXTJY010000323.1:0-1094 GCA_964244395.1 uncultured Rhodovarius sp. | reverse complement strand
GCGTCGCCACGGAGACAGGGGCCAGGTCGCCGGCGCGCGGCATCGTGTAGTCCATGAAGGACGCGCTGATGAGTTGGCCGGAGCTGTCATAGGCGCAGTTCTCCAACAGCGCCTGGCCGATGCCCTGCGCCACCCCACCCTGCACCTGGCCCTCCACGATCATTGGGTTGATCACCCGGCCGACATCATCCACGGCGGTGAAGTTGACCATGTGGACCTGGCCGGTGTCGGTCTCGATCTCGACCTCGGCGATGTGGCAGCCGCCGGGATAGGTGAAGTTCTTCGGGTCGTAAAAGGCGGTCTCCTCCAATCCTGGCTCCAGCTCCTCGATCGGGTAGTTGTGCGGCACGTAGGCGACCAGGCTGATCTCGGCGAGGCTCTTGGTCTTGTCGGTGCCGGCGACGCGAAAGGTGCCGCGGTCATGCTCGATGTCGGCCACGTCAGCCTCCATCAGATGCGCCGCGATCCGCTTGGCCTTGGCGACGATCTTGTCCATCGCCTTGACCATGGCGCTGCCGCCCACGGCAAGCGACCGGCTGCCATAGGTGCCCATGCCGAATGGCACCTTCGCGGTGTCGCCATGCACGATGTCCACGAGGGCGACGGGGACGCCCAGCCTGTCCGACACCAACTGCGCCAGCGTCGTCTCATGCCCCTGGCCATGGCTGTGAGTGCCGGTCAGGACAGTGACGGAGCCGGTGGGATGCACGCGGATCACACCGACTTCGTACAGCCCGGCCCGGGCGCCAAGCGCGCCCACGACTGCGGAAGGCGCGATGCCGCAAGCCTCCAGGTAGGTGCTGATGCCGATGCCGCGCAGCCGACCGCGCGTGGCGGCCTCGGCCCGGCGCGCTTCGAAGCCGGCCCAGTCGCTCGCCTTCATCGCCATGTCCAGCGTCGAGAAGTAGTCACCGCTGTCATATTGCAGCGCCACCGGCGTCTGGTACGGGAATTGGTCGGGCCGGATGAAGTTCTTCCGGCGGATCTCGATCTTGTCGATGCCGGTCTCCCGCGCCGCCACATCCACCAGCCGTTCGATCAGGAAGGTCGCTTCCGGCCGCCCTGCCCCGCGATAGGCATCGACCGGCACCGTG
>CAXTJY010000322.1:0-5332 GCA_964244395.1 uncultured Rhodovarius sp. | reverse complement strand
CCCAGCCACAGCATCGGCCGCTCGGCGCGCAGGATCATGTCGGCCAGCGCGTCCAGCGCTGCCCGGTCAGGCACCACCTGCTGCACGGCCACCCGCGCCGGGCCGCGCGCCCGAAGCTTGACCCGCTGCACGTCGATCGGGATTTCCAGGCTCACCGGCCCGGTCGGCGCACTCAGCGCCGCCTGCGCCCCCGCCAGCACGGCATCCACCGCCTGATGCGGCTCCCACACCCGAATATAGGCCTTGCTGATCGCCTTCAGCATGTCGGGCTGGCGGGGCACGTCATGGATCGGCGCCCGGTCCCGGTCCATAAAGGGCCGGTCGATCTGCGTGGTGATGTGCAGCACCGAGCTGCCGGCGGTCAGCGCCTCCACCTGGCTGCCTGCCGCATTGCCGGCGGCTGTGCCGGTGCTGGTGATGCACACGCCTAGCCCCCGCGTCACCCGCGAAAAAGCATCGGCCATGTTCATCGCCCCAGCCTCACCGCGGGCCGGCACGAAGCGGATGCGGCCCTGCCGCGCGATCGCGTCCAGGATGGGCATGTTGTGGATCGAGATGACGCCGAAGACGGTGGTGACGCCGATGTCGGCGAGGGTGCCGGCGATCAGGTCGCCGACCGGCAGTTCAAGGGCGGTTGCCGCGCTGTCCATGCTGGGTCTTTCAGATGCCGGCGCGACGCTGGTTGCTGCGCTATCCACAATCGTTCCTCAAATATGCCGCGACACGCCGCCGGAAACCTCCAGCGACGCGCCAGTGATGTAGCTGGCGGCCGGAGAGCCCAGGAACAGGATGGCCCGCGCCGGCTCCTCCGCCTCACCAAGGCGCTCCAACGGAATATGCTTCTCCCGCGCCAGCGAGCCGTACCACTCGTCCCGCGTCTGCGCCTGGTTCGCCCGCGCGGCGAAGCGGCGCCGCCACTGCCCGCTATCCACCAGGCCGAGCAGGATGGAATTGACGCGGATGCGCGGGGCGAATTCGGTGGCGAGCGACTTCAACAGGCTCTGCACCCCGGCCCGCGCCGCCGCCGTGCACACCATATGCGGCTCCGGCTGCACCGCCAGCAGCGAGTTCACCCCCACGATAGCCGCGGCGTCCGACTGCTTCAGCATCGGCTTGAAGACGTGCAGCGTATTGAGCTGGGAGAAGAACTTCAGCTCCAGCTCCGCCCGCCAATCGTCGTCGGAGGTGGTGGCGAAGGTGGATACGCGGCCCTGGCCGGCATTGTTCACCAGCAGGTCCAGCGTGCCGCCGCACCACTCGTCCACGGCGGCGGCGAACGCGGCCACCGCCGCGCGGTCCAGCACGTCGCAGGGCAGCACCAGCGCGCCGGGCAGGGCGGCGCGCGCTGCCTCCAGCCGCCCGGCATCGCGGCCGCACACCGCGACTTTCGCGCCCTCCGCCAGCAGCAGCCGCGCCGTCGCCAGGCCGATGCCGGAGGTACCGCCGGTGACCACCGCGTGGCGGCCCACATAGCCCATATCCATCAGGCGCTCTCCTTCACGCGCGCTTCTGCCCAGCCCAAGCGGTGCGAGATGTCTGCCCCTGCCCTGGCCACGGCGGCACCGATCTCGGCCTTGCGGCGGGCAAACGCATCGCGTTGCCCGCTGACATTCAACGCAGCGACCGGCGCGCCGGAGGCATCGCGCACCACTGCCGCCACCGAGCTGATGGCGGCCTCGAAATGCCCATCGCTCCAGGCCAGGCCAGCGGCGCGGTCGGCATCCAGCACCTTCAGCAGATCGGCCGGCGTGGTCGCGGTCAGCGGCGTGGTGGCGGGCATCTCGGCGCCCGCGTATAGCCGCCGCACCGCATCCTCCGGCATGTGCGCCAGAATGATGCGGCCCATATTCGCCGCATGCGCCGGCAGCCGGCTGCCGACCCGGATGTTGGCGGCAAAGGCCATGTTGGGGGTGCGGCGCACGACATAGACGACCTCGCGCCCATCCAGTACGCCCAGATGCGCGGAAAGCCCCAGCGTTTCCGCCAGCCGCGTCAGCACCGGCACGGCGACCTGCACCAGATCCTCCGAATAGAACGCCTGCGCCGCCATGCCGATCAGCCCGGCGCCGATACGCCAGCCGCCATCCGGCCTGATCTCGATGAAGCGCTCGGCCTCCAGCGTGTGCAGCAGCCGCAGCAGGGTGGTGCGGTTGATGCCGATCTGCTTCGCCGCCTGCGTCATGTTGCGCACCCCATCGCCCTCGGCGATGTGGCGCAGCAGGCGGGCGGCGCGCTGGACGGGCGGGGAGATGTAGTCGTCAGACATCTTCCAGCAACTCCCGCACCGCATGCGGAGCCTCCTGCGCCATGGCGTGTCCGCACTCGGGGATGATCACCAGCCGGCCCGGATGCGGCAGCGCGGCATGCAGCTCACGCGCATTGCGGGGCAGCGTCACCACATCCTGCGCGCCGATGGCAACCAGGGCCGGCAGATCGATGCGCGCCGCGTCGGCCAGCAAATCCCCGGCCCCCAGCGCCCGCACCGCCTGGGCGTAGCCAGCCGGATCGACCGCCGCCATGGCGCGCTTCACGCCGGCCACGGCATCCTGCCGGAACAGCAGCCGCCCCGCGCGCCTCTCCGCGAAGGCCTCGGGACCCAACGCGTCCAGATCGTCGATCCGCGCCTGAACCCCCGCCGGAAGGGGCGCCCCCACCGGCACCCGATACCCCAGCGCCGGCGAGAGGAAGCCGAGCGAAGCCACCCGCGCGGGATACCGCGCCGCGAAGGCGCCGGCGAACAGCGCCCCCAGCGAGTGGCCAACCAGCGCGATCCGCTCCAGTCGCAGCACATCCAGCAGCCGCGCGGCGTAGTCGGCGGGGCGGGGCGCGAAATCCGGCAGTGGCGCGCTGTCGCCATAACCGGGCGCATTCCACGCGTAAATGTCGCGTCCGTCCGGGAAAGCCGGCTCCCAGCTCAGCGCATCGCTGCCCACGCCATGCAGCAGGAACAGCGGTGTCCCCACGCCAGCTCGATGCAGCAGCGAGACCCCCGCGACCATCATGTGAAGACGAATCCCGCATCCACCGGCAGCACCTGCCCGGTCAGCGCCAGCGCGCCTGGGGTGAGCAGGAAGGCGATGGTCTCGGTGATGTCTTCCGGCATTTGCGGCCCCGGCACGGCGCGGCCGTTTTCGTACAGCGCGTGCCGCTCCGGCGGCACATACTCCGTGGCCTCGCAGCGCATGATGCCGGGCGCGACGCAAGTGATACCGACGCCGCGCGGCCCCAGCTCACGCGCCAGGCTGCGCGTCATCGCCATTACTGCGCCCTTGGAGGAGGTATAGGCCAGCAGGCGCGGCGCGCCCCACAGCGCGGTATCGGACGCCACATTCACGATCCTTCCGGTGCCCGAAGCCACCAGCATCGGAGCCAGCGCGCGGGTCACCAGCCAGGTGCCGCGGACGTTGACCGTCATCACCCGGTCCCAGGTGTCGATGGTCAGCGCATCGAATTCCGGGCCGCCCATGCCGGTGGCGATGGCCGCGTTGTTCACCAGCCCATGCACCACGCCCTCATGCGCCGCGATGTCCGCCGCGAAGGCCTCGATGGAGGCGGGGCTGGCCAGATCGATCGGCAGGAAGCGGGCGCCCAGCGCGGCCGCCGTCTCGCGGCCGAGCTCCTCCAGGATGTCAGCCAGGACCAGCCGTGCCCCAAGGGCATGGCAGCGCTGCGCAATGGCGCGTCCCACGCCGCGCGCAGCGCCGGTCACCACGACTGTCCGACCCGTGAGCATCACGACGGATGCATGGTGGAAATGAAATCGTCGGTGCGGGCGAATGAAAGGCTATCGATGGCGGTGAGCCCCGCGTTAGCTCGAATGCTTGTCCGGAAAGGACGCGTCATCACGTTCAGATTCAGGGCGGGCGGCAATCCGTGCATCAAGGATCCAATAGTTCATATATGAACAACGCGTTCAATTATGAAGAGCCCTGCTGGACTGTCAACAGGATATCCGACGGCCTCGCAATCAGACCCCGTAATGCGATCGAAACCACTCGACGAAACGCGGCACCCCCACGTCGATCGCGGTTCTCGGGCGGAAGCCGGTCAGCGTTTCCAAGAGGGTGGCATCGGCCCAGGTGCGCGGCACTTCTCCCGGCTGCATCGGCAGCGAGTTCCGCGTCACCGGCCGTCCCACCGCCCGCTCGATCTCGGCGACGAAATCCAGCAACCCGACGGGCGCACCATGGCCGATATTGACCAAGCGAAATGGCGCCACCGGGCTCAGGCTGTCACCCTTGACCGGCGCGTCGGGCACCGCATCCACCAGCCGGATGATCGCCTCGACCAAGTCGTCGATATAGGTGAAGTCGCGCGCCATCTCGCCATGGCCGTAAAGGTCGATGGGCTCGCCCCGCAGAGCCGCCGCGGTGAACTTGAACAGCGCCATGTCTGGCCTGCCCCAAGGGCCGTACACCGTGAAGAAGCGGAAGGCGGTGATAGGCTGCTTCCAAAGATGGGCGTAGCAATGCCCCATCAGCTCCGCCGATTTCTTGCTGGCGGCGTAAATGTTGAGCGGGGTGTCGGCCGCATCCGTCTCGCGGAACGGCATCGAGGTGTTGGCGCCGTAGGCCGAGCTGGTGGAGGCCAAGAGAAAGTGCCTCACCGGTGCGTGCCGAACCAGCTCCAGCAGGTTGAACGTGCCCACCATGTTGGCCGAGACATAGACATTCGGATGTTCCAGCGCGTAGCGTACGCCAGCCTGGGCGGCCAGGTGGATCACCACCCCCGGCCTGGCCGCGTCCATCACGGCGGCCATCGCCGGCATGTCCGCCACGTCCTGGATATGCGCCGTGAAGCCCGCGCCTTGCAGCAGCGAATGCCGAGCGTGCTTCAGCGCCACGTCGTAATACGGCACCAGATTGTCCACGCCGTGGACCTCGTGCCCGTCATCCAGCAACCGCCGGCAGACGTGGAAGCCGATGAAGCCGGCGCTGCCGGTGACCAGAAATCTCACGGCTTGTCGCCGAGGTCCCACCAGATGCCGGTGAAGGCCAGCAGCCCTTCGCGCAGGATGGCGGGCACCGCATGCTCGTCCGGCCCGTGCTGCTTGCAGCCATTGTAGCTGTGCGGAATCCACACCAGCGGCACGCCAAGGTGGTCCACGAACACGTCGCCCGGCAGGCCGCCCGAGCTGTTCGGGATGACCTGCACATGCTTGCCGAGCGAACGCTCCATGCTGGCCCGTGTCCATTGTACCCAGGGGTCGTTCGGCGCGGTGCGGCTGGCCGGCATGCGGCTGCCGGCGTTTTCGATGGCCACCTCCGGGAAGCCGGCCTCGTCCAGATGGTGCCGGAGCGCCGGCCCGAACACTTCCGGATCGGTGTCCACC
>CAXTJY010000321.1:3320-5337 GCA_964244395.1 uncultured Rhodovarius sp. | reverse complement strand
CGGCGTGAAGTCGGGCGTGATCATCGATCTCGACAAGGCCGAGCAGGCGATCCGCCGCCAGTTCCAGCGCGCGCGTATACACCGCCTTGCGTGGCAGCCCCTGGGCCACCGCCACCGAAGCGGCGGCGTCGCGCAGGCTCATATCGGCCATGGCCGCGCGCAAGGCGTCGTCGAGGCCGCCAGTGCCCTCGCTGCCTTCGGGCGGCGGACCGACCAGAAGCACCACCTCGCCGCGCGGCGGGTCGGCCAGCGCGCCTTCCAACAGTGTGGCCAGCGTGCCGCGGCGGGTTTCCTCGAACCGCTTGGTCAGCTCCCGCGCCAGCGCCGCCGGCCGATCCCCGCCCAGTGCCGCGGCCAAGGCAGCCAAAGTCTCGGCGGCGCGGTGCGGCGCCTCGTAAAAGATCAGCGTGGCGGAAAGGCCGGCCTGCTCCATGGCCTTCAGTCGCGCCAGCTCCGCCTCGCGCGGCCCGGCCTTGGCCGGCAGGAAGCCCAGGAACAGGAAGGGGTGCGGCGGCAGGCCGGACAGCGTCAGCGCCATCACCGCCGCATTGGCGCCGGGGATGGCATGCACCGGCAGCCCGGCCGCGATCACCGCCCGCACCAGCCGGTAGCCGGGGTCGCTCACCAGGGGCGTGCCGGCGTCGCTGACCAGCGCCAGCCTGGCACCACCCTGCAGCCGCGCCACCAGCCCGGGGATGCTGGCCTCCTCGTTGTGGTCGTGCAGTGGCCAAAGCGTGATGGAAATGCCATGCCGTGCCAGCAGCTTCGATGTCACCCTGGTGTCCTCACACAGCACCGCATCCGCGCCGCGCAGCGCGGCCAGCGCGCGGGGGCTGAGGTCGTCGAGGTTGCCGATGGGCGTGGCCACCAGCGTCAGGCCCTCGGCCTGCGGAACGGACGGGAGTGCGACGGATGCGTCTTGCATGGGTTCTGGCATCAGTGGTGGCCCTGATCGGCTGCGCACCGCAAGTCCAGCAGCCGCCCTGGCGGCCGCCTGGCGCGGGCCCTGTGCCCTGGGCCGGCGGGCCGACGGTCATACCAGGTGCCGCCACCAGCATCGTCCGCCAGCGGGTGGGCCTGCTGCTGCCGCTCACCGGGCAGAACTCGTCGCTCGGCACGTCGATGCTGAATGGCATCCAACTCGCCTTGTTTGAGCAGGCCGACCCGCGGGTGGAGCTGTTGCCGCGCGACACCCGCGGCACCGCGTCAGGTGCCGCCGACGCGGCCCGCGCCGCCCTGGCCGAGGGCGCCACCATCCTGGTCGGCCCGCTGACCCTGGGTGAGACTGCGGCGGCCGCCGGGCCGGCACGCGCCGCCGGCGCGCCGCTGCTGTCCTTCACCAGCGACGAGGCGCAAGGCGGCAATGGCGTGTGGGTGCTGGGCATCACACCCACTCAGGTAGCGCGCCGGCTCGCCGGCTCGGCGGTGGCGGCGGGCGCGCGGCGCATCGGCGTGTATGGCAGCGATGACGAATTCGGCCGGCGGGTGGCGGCGGCGCTGCGCGACGCGCTAGCCGGAGCTGGTTTGCCGCCGCCGGTGGTGCAGTTGAACCGCTCAGGCTCCGACCCCGGGCAGAACGGGCGCGACTTCGCCGCCCGGGTCGCGGCCGAGGGCGCGTTGGATGCCATCGTGCTGGCGCAGGCCGGCCAGCCGGTCCGGCAGGCGGCGCAGGGCCTGGCGGCGGCGGGGCTGACGCCGATGCCGCGGCTGTACGGGACGCATCTGTGGTCCGGCGACGCGCAACTGGCCGGCGAGCCTGCCCTGGCCGGCGCCGGCTACGCCGGGCCGGACCCAGGCGCGCGCGGCAGTTTCGACAGCCGCTTCCAGCAGGCCTTCGGCGATCGGCCATCGCGGCTTTCGGGCACCGCCTATGACGCGGCCGCGCTGGCGGCCAGGGCGGCACGCGATGGCGGCCGGGCGCTGCCGATCGGCGAGGCGTTCCAGGGTGCCGACGGGCCGATCCGGCTGATGCCGGATGGCACGTTGGCGCGCGGCCTGGCCATCCTGGAGGTCGGCC
>CAXTJY010000321.1:0-3310 GCA_964244395.1 uncultured Rhodovarius sp. | reverse complement strand
TTGAACTGCACGACTTCATTCGTGAGCCACACGAAGTTGCCCTGCGGTGCGCTCGGCGACGAGAACCGAACGGATCGCTCCGCGGCGGCGCGGTTCGCGAGCCGGCACCAGTGCCGGGCGCTGCCGGCAGCTGATGCCGCCTGTCGGCCGGCTGCTGCGGACGGCGGCCATCATGGGCGTGGTGCCCCTGGCGTTGCAGCTCGTGCTGGTCCGGGCCGAGGGGGTGACGCCGACCGCCGCGCTATGGTCCTGCGGTGCCATCCTGGCCATGGCGCTGGGGCTGGCGTGGTTCTGGCTGGTCAATCTGGAGCGGCTGACCCGCGCCCTGCGCGCCGCCGCCGAGGGGGCGGACGGGTTCTCCGCCCCGTTCGTCACGCCGCGCCTGCCCGCGGTGGCCGATATCGAGGACGGGCTGACGCGCCTGGCGCGCAGCCTGCAGGCGCGCACCGCCCTGGTCGGGCAATTGCGCGCGGCCGACGAGGCGATCGTGGAGAGCCTGCCGGACCCGCTGCTGGTACTGGCGGCCGACCGGTCGGTGCTGCGCGCCAACCGTGCCGCGCGGCAACTCTTCGGCCTGACGCCGGGCGTGCCGGGGGATGTGGCGGCGCTGATGCGCCACCCGGCGCTGGCCGGGGCGGTGGACCGGGCACTGGCCGAACGAAGCCCGCAGTCGGCGGAACTGCATCTGCCCGTGCCTGTGGCACGGGACCTGCACGCGCAGATCATCCCGATGGACCCGCCGCTGGCCGATGGCGGGCGGATGGTGGTGGTGCTGAGCGACCGCAGCCAGGCCCGGGCCGTGGAGCGGATGCGGGCGGATTTCGTCGCCAACGCCAGCCACGAGTTGCGCACGCCGCTGGCCAGCCTGATGGGTTTCATCGAGACGCTGCAAGGCCCGGCGGAGGACGATGAGGAGGCGCGGCGGCGCTTCCTGGGCATCATGGCGACGCAGAGCGAGCGGATGCGGGTGCTGATCGACGATCTGCTGAGCTTGTCGCGCATCGAACTGTCGGAGCACCAGCCGCCGCAGGGGCGGGTGGATGTGGCAGCGCTGCTGCGGCAAGAGGTGGCGGCGCTGGAGCCACTGGCGAAGGGCGCGGCGCTGCAGGTGGAGGCGCCTGACGAATTATGGGCGGAGCCGGCGGATGGGGAGCAGTTGGCGCAGGTGCTGCGCAACCTGCTGGAGAACGCTCTGCGGCATGGGCGGCCGGGCGGCGTGGTGCGGGCGACACTGGCCCGGGTGGACGGCGGGGCGCGCCTGCCGAGCCGGCCGGGGCTGCTGCTGACGGTGGCGGATGACGGGCCGGGGATTCCGCGCGAGCATATTCCGCGACTGACGGAGCGGTTCTACCGGGTGGAGCAGGGGCGCGGGCGGGGCAGCGGCGGGACGGGGCTGGGGCTGGCGATCGTGAAGCACATCGTGAACCGGCACCGGGGGGTGCTGCTGATCGAGAGCGAGCCGGGGAGTGGGGCGGTGTTCAGGGTGTGGTTGCCGGCGGGGTAAATCTCCAGCCATTCTGCCGCCTCATACTTGGGGAAATCAAATGGCAAATCTATTTCGGCCTGAGCCCGATGACTGGAGGAAAGAGTTTAGAATTTTGTCTACGTCAAACCTGAATTTTGTGCTTGGCGAAAATGTTGGTCTAGCAGTCGGAATGAATCGGTCTGCAACGCCTGAATTTCGTAGAAGGGTGTTGGCAGCTTTGATTTCTTATCAAATGGGATTGTCTTCTATAGATTATGCTAAGAAGAAATATGTGAGGACTACCGAATATCAGAATGAAAAACTGACGCTCGGCGACACAATAAGCCATTTTATTTCAACCGCATGCGCCTCAATGGCGCGCCAAATGCCCGACTTGCATGCAAAGGAAGACGAATTTCCAATTGGTCGTTTCGCGTCTGAGATCACCACCTTTAAAATACCTCGTATGATCGATAATGCTCGACTACTAGCAGATCGCGGTTGCTATTTAGAGGCGTTACCTATATTAAGACTTTGCTTAGAGATGACGGCTTGGGCAAATGCAATATATCCGATTGAGGAATTCGATGAAATTGTGGTATTGAAGGCGCAAAACTGTATTGCTTCCTTACGATCTATTTATCCCCACGCTGGACGAATTTACGGCTATATGTCGCAGTTCACGCACTGGGGCCAAATAGTGCACGCCGAATTCCTAGAAAAGACTCGAGAGAAAGTGGCTGTCGTTTACTCATCATCAAAACATCGCGCGATGGGTCTAGCCCTCTGTCTTGTTTCCATTGATATTCTACTCGACGTATTGAACCATATTTATGGTATCGACGCTTCCGATTTACTCCTTAATATTCAGAGATCGACTTCAAGGGAAAGTCGGGCAACTAGATCGTTTATGACCAAAATAGTCGATCTAACCCAGATCAAGCAAATCCATGAAATCAATGCATTACTGTATAACTAAGCAATAATATCCGGCACCAGCTTCCGCTCCAGCCACGCAATCTCATCCCGCAGCTTCAGCTTCCGCTTCTTCAGCCGCTGAATCTGCAGCAGGTCCACCGGACCGTCATGCAGCCGGTTGATCACGCTATCCAAATCCCGATGCTCCGTGCGCATTTCCTGAAGCCGACGCTGCAGGCTTTCGCGGTCGTCGAATTGCGGGCCCGTCTCGCTCACTCCGCGGCCTCGGCCACGGGAATCGCGGCCGCGCGCAGTTCGGCCGCCTTCTTCTCAACCAGCCCCACCAGGTGCTCCACCATCTCGTCGGTGCTGGTCGTGTGGTCCTGCCGACCGCCGCCATACACCATGTGCCGGCCGTTGCCGCCGCCGGTCAGGCCGATATCGGTCATCAGAGCCTCGCCAGGCCCGTTCACCACGCAGCCGATGATGCTGAGCGTGATCGGCTCGATGATATGCGCCAGCCGGTCCTCCAGCTTCTGCACGGTGCGGATCACGTCGAACCCCTGCCGGGCGCAGCTGGGGCAGCTGATCACCTTCACCCCCCGGTTGCGCAGGTGCAGCGATTTCAGCAGCTCCCACCCCACCTTCACCTCTTCTTCCGGCTCGGCCGAAAGGGAGACCCGCAGGGTGTCGCCCACGCCCGCCCACAGCAAATTGCCCAGGCCGATCGCGCTCTTCACCGTGCCGGTGCGCAGACCGCCCGCCTCGGTGATGCCGATATGCAGCGGGTGGTCGCACTGGTCCGCCAACTGCTGATAGGCGGCGACGGCCAGGAAGACGTCGCTCGCCTTTACGCTGATCTTGAACTCGTGGAAGTCGTTCTGCAGCAGGTGGTCGGCGTGCCACAGGGCGCTCTCGACCAGCGCC
>CAXTJY010000320.1:3075-5345 GCA_964244395.1 uncultured Rhodovarius sp. | reverse complement strand
CTGGGGCAGGGCGGGGCGCGGTATTGCGGCGGCACGCCGATGGCGGTGAGGATGTTCGCCTGGTCCGCGCAGTGCCACAGCACGCGGCGGATCGCCGGGTCGTCGAACGGCGCCGCGGCGTGGTTGATGCGGAAATTGCCCTGGAACTGATGGATGCCGCCCAGCCCCAGCAGCCGCACCCCGCGCGCCCGCTCCAAGCGCGGAATCCAGTCGAAGGGCAGGTACTGCATGTAGTCCAGCTCGCCCGCCATCAGCGCGGTGGCACCGGTTGCCTGATCCGGCATCGCGCGCCAGGTCACCTGGTCGATCTTCACGTTCCGCCCGCCGGCCAGGAAGCTGCTGGGCTCCGGCCGCGAGACGTAGTCGGGGTTGCGCTCCAGCACCATCGAGGCACCGGGCCGCCAATCCGCGGTGCGGAAGCGGAAAGGGCCGGAGCCAATGAATTCGCGGATCCGCGTTTCCACCGGCACCGCCGCCAGTCTCGCCGGCAGCATCACCGGCAACGGTGCGTTGGGCTTGCCCAGCACGTCCAGCATCAAGGGAAAAGGCGTCTTCAGCGTGATGCGGAAGCCGCGCGCGCCGGTGGCGTTGATCTCCGCCTTCGCCGCCCACAACAGCCGGCCGATGGAATCGCGCGGTGCCCAGCGCTCCAGGCTGGCGACGCAATCCTGCGCCGTCACCGGCTCGCCATCATGCCATTTCAGCCCGGCGCGCAGCAGGAAATTCCACGTCAGCCCATCGGCCGAGCTCTCCCAGCTCTCCACCATCTGCGGCTTGATCATCCCCTCGCCATCCATCGCGAACAGCGTGTCGAAGACATGCGTCGCGAAGGTGCGGGTGATCGCCGCGGTGGTGGCGTGCGGGTCGAGGATGACCACCTCGCTTTCCAGCGCCACGTTCAGCGCGCCGGCGGCGGTGGCGTGCCGCGCCGCCCAGGGCAGGGCCAGCGCCCCCAAAGATGCACGCCTGCCGAGCTGGATCATCGTCGTCTCCGTCTGGATGGCCGACGCTAAACCCTCCTTCGGCCCCGGGGGAAGCCTCGGCGAGGGCGAGAGCGGCCTGGCAGCACATCATCAGGATGGATGCCGCAGGGATTCGGCGGCCCCGGCACGCTGTCGCGCAGCCCTCCCGGGCTGCGCTACCGGGCAGGCAACTCAGTCGCAGTCGATGCTGATGCCGGGCCTTACATCGGGGTGGATTATGTGGGTCGTCGTTTCGCCGACAATCACGCTCATTCGAATACCGGCCTGCACCCTGAGAGTGGTCGGACTGTTGAGCCGCTGCTGAGTCAGCTGCGGAACGCCGACGAAAGAAACCCGCACCACGGTAGTGCCCATGACGCGCGAATCGTTCCGGATGATTGCCCGCCAAGTGTACCATGTGACGCGGTTCCGGGTGGAGACCGTCACTTCAGGCGTTTGCTGAACAATGAAGGCCGGGCAGGCCCTGGCGCTCGCTTCGCGTGGCACGGTAGCGAAGACCGAAAGGGTCGCCACAAGCAGAAGGGACCGGAACATCATCGTGAGGGCCTTTGTGAACCTTGGCGACCATGACATCCCTGGTTTCGCGGGGCCATGAGTTGCCGCCTATCACGCCGATCGGCCCGACAATCGCCAGCTGCGGATCCGGGCCGCCACCATCGGCGATGGCCAGGGCCTGGAAACGATGCTTGGCTGCGCCGCATGAACTCCGCCGAAATCCGTGCCGTCGCGCAATCCGCCCTCCCGCCGCTGGAGGGCCGCCTCGCGGTACCGGGTCTGGCCGGCCCGGTGACGGTGCATCGCGACCCCGAAGGGGTACCGCACATCAAGGCCGGCAGCATCGAGGATGCCTGGTTCGCCCAGGGCTTCGTCCACGCGCAGGACCGCCTGTTCCAGATGGAGCTGAACCGCCGCCGCGCCCTGGGCCGCGCCGCCGAATGGCTGGGCGAGTCCGCCTTCACCGCCGATGCCCTGGCCCGCCGGTTGGGGGTGGAACCGGCCAGCCGGCGCGACTTCGCCGCCCTGGGCGCCGAGGCTCAGCTGATGTGCGAGCGCTACGCCGCCGGCATCAATGCATTCAGCGCCTCCGGCGCCCCGCCGGCGTTGGAATACCAGCTGCTCGGTGCCACGCCGGAACCCTGGGAAGGCTGGCACAGCATCGCGGTGATGCGCCGCCTCGGCCTGTTGATGGGTAGCGTGTGGTTCAAGCTGTGGCGCGCCGCCGCCCTGCCGGTGGCGGGTGAAGCGACCACCACGCTGCGCTACGACGATGGCGGGATCGACGCCCTG
>CAXTJY010000320.1:2680-3065 GCA_964244395.1 uncultured Rhodovarius sp. | reverse complement strand
TGATCCTGCCGCAAGGCAAGGAATCGCTGCGCTGGCGCGCCGGGCTGGAGTTTCTCGCGCCCGCCGTCGAGGCCCTGCTGGCCACCGCCGAGGCCGACGCCACGGGCGGTGGCAGCAACAATTGGGCAGTGGGCGCGGCGCGCTCCTCGACCGGCCGCCCCTTTCTCGCCGGCGACCCGCATCGGGTCTTCGAGCTGCCCAATATGTACGCCCAGGGCCACCTGGCCTGCGATGATTTCGACGTGGTCGGGCTGACCGTGCCGGGCGTGCCGGGCTTCCCGCATTTCGCCCATAACGGATCGGTCGCCTGGTGCGTGACGCACACCTTCGCCGACATCCACGACCTGTATCTGGAGCGGTTCGACAATGGCCGCTGCCTGTTCCA
>CAXTJY010000320.1:0-2670 GCA_964244395.1 uncultured Rhodovarius sp. | reverse complement strand
CATCGCGATCCGCGGCGCCGCGGCGCGGGACATCGAGGTCACCACCACCCGGCACGGCCCCATCATCGCCGGCGACCCAGCCAACGGCCACGCTTTGGCGTTGAAATCGGTGCAGTTCTTCGAGACCGACCTGTCCTTCGATTGCCTGCCCCGGCTGCTGCGGGCCCGGACCGTACCGGAGCTGTTCGAGGCCACCCGCGGCTGGGGGCTGATCGACCACAATCTCGTCGCCGCCGACACCGAGGCCAATACCGGTTTCCTGCTGCGCGCCAGGGTGCCCCGGCGCGGCCGCGAGAATGGCTGGCTGCCGATGCCGGGCTGGACTGGCGAGCATGAATGGGACGGCTGGATCGCGCATGAGGCCATGCCGCAGGTGGTGAACCCGGAGGCCGGCATCATCGTCACCGCCAACAACCGCGTCGTGGCCGACGACCACCCCGACTACATCTGCACCGACTGCCATCCACCTTACCGCGCCGCCCGCATCGCCGCCCTGCTGGAGGACGGCGCGATGCGCGCGCCGGAGGCCGCCGGCGCCATCCACTCCGACACGCTGTCGGCACCTGCCGCCACTTTCCAGGCCGCCCTGGCCGAGGTGGAGTTCTCGGCCGGGCCCGGCGCCGACTTACGGGATGAGATCATCGCCTGGGACGGCCGGATGGACCCCGGCGCCACCACCCCCACCCGCTACAATGCTTTCCGCCTGGCGCTGACCCGCCGATTGGCCAAGGTGAGCGGGCTGGGCGGGCTGGCCGGCCATGAATGGCTCTCTCCCGCGCCCGGCGTGGCGCCGCTGACTCAGTTGTGGTGGGCGTTGCCGGCGCTGCTGCGCACCCACGACGAAGCGCTGTTGCGCGGCGCAGACTGGGCCTCGCTGATGGCCGAGGCGCTGGACGAGGCCGCGGCGGCGCCGGCCGCGCCGTGGGGCGAAACCCACAAGCCCGCCTTCGCGCACCCGCTTTCTGCCCTGTTTCCCGCGGCGGCGCCGGTGCTGGACCCTGTGGCGCTGCCCATCGGCGGCGATGGCGACACCGTCTGGGCAAACGGCATCGTGGCGCCGCTGGGCCAGCGGGCGATTTACGGCGCGCTGTCGCGCTACGTCTTCGACGTCGGCGACTGGGAAAACAGCCGTTGGAGCGTGTTCCTGGGTGCCTCAGGTCACCCTGGTAGCCCGAATTACGCCAACCAGCACGAAGCCTGGGCCGGCTGCGCGATGGTGCCGATGCGCTATGGGTGGGGGCTGCTGGCGTCCACCGCCAGCATCAGCCAGACCCTGGCACCGGGTTAGGGCCGCACCAGCCCCACCACCGAGCGTTCGCGCCGCACCCGCGCCTCGGCCTCGATCTGCTCCCGCTGCAGCCGCGCCATCCAGCGCCGCCGCTCCCGCGCCTCATCCGAAGGTTCGGCGATGCCGGCGCCCGACATGCAATGCGTGAAGGCCTGACTGCCAGGTGTGTGGCCCCCCGCGGCGCAACCCTGCACGTGGGAGTGGAAGGGATCGGTCAGGGCGCACCCCCCGAGCGTCACGCCCCATATCATGACAAGGGCCGTACTGGCCCGGGCGACGGAAGGCGCGAGCAAGGTCATTCCAACTCCTCTCTTGCATCGCCAAAGCTAAGCCAAGAATGGAACGAGAGTTACTGCTTTCGCGCCACATGCATGATTTTTCACGCCGCGATGCAAGGTGAACGCCCGGCAATCCGGGGCTTCGGCGTGGAGGAGCGGGGCGGTCGCCGCTACCCCCTGCATCGCCGGCGCTACTCCTCCTCCTCGATCGGCTCTTCCGGCGGCTTGCCCGGCTTTTCGGCGCTGCGCATGTGGGTGATCAGCCGTTCGATGGCGGTCGGCTTGTCGGTCTTTTCCAGCGCGGCGAACTCCATCGCCAGCCGGTCCAGCGCCTGTTCGTAGATTTGCCGCTCGCTGAACGACTGGTCAGGCTGGCCGGCGTTGCGGAACAGGTCGCGGACCACCTCGGCGATCGCCACGGGGTCGCCGCTGTTGATCTTGGCCTCGTATTCCTGGGCACGGCGCGACCACATCGTGCGCTTGATGCGGGCGCGGCCCTTCAGCGTGTCCAGCGCCTGTTTCACCAGGGCAGGGCCAGCCAGCTTGCGCAGACCGGCGCTGGCCGCCTTGTTGGTCGGCACCCGTAGGGTCATGCGGTTTTCCTCGAAGGTGACGGTGATCACCTGCAGCGCGATGCCGGCGACGTTCACATCCTCGATGCCTTGCACCGTGCCGACGCCATGGGTGGGGTACACCACCATGTCGCCGGTGCGGAAATCGACCTTCGGCAGCGGCCCCTTCGGCCCGGGTGCGCCGGCTTGGCCTTCCGCCATGCCGCCGCTGCGCAGCGCGCCCATGGGCAGCCGGGGCGTGATGCTGAAAGCTGGCCGCATGCCGGGCATCCCCGGCCGCGACATGCCCGGCCGCATCGCGATGGGCGGCGTTATCGTCTGCACCGGCGGGGCGGGCGGTGGCGGAGGTGGGGGCGGCGGCTCGGCCGCCTTGGCGGCGGCCTTGGCGGCTGCCGATGCCATCAACGCCTTGGTCGCGGCAGCGTTGGACATCGCCTTGCGCGCTGGCGGCGGCGCGGCCGCGGCCTCGGTGATGGTGGTCTTGTCGGCGGGCGGCTTGGCCTTGGCTTGCACGGCGTCGTGCGCGCCGTCC
>CAXTJY010000319.1:2711-5359 GCA_964244395.1 uncultured Rhodovarius sp. | reverse complement strand
GGTGATCCTGGACGGGCGGGTGCCGCATGCGGTGCTGAGGGAGCTGTTCACCGATGGTGGGGCGGGCACGCTGATCCACTAACGATAAAGCCTTCCACGCCTGTCAACTTGACGGTGAAAAGTCGTCCATGTTTGCTCAAGCAAACGGGAGGATTGAAATGCCGCAGGTGTCCAGCACGTTCCGCGTCAACACCAAGACCGCGGGAGCGCAGACGCGTCCGGAAAGCGCCACCCTGACCGACGGCCGCGTCGTGGTGGTGTGGCAGGACGCCAACACCAGTGCCACCACATCCGACGACATCCGCGCCCGCATCTTCAACCCCGACGGGACGCCCGCCGGCGACGACTTCATCGTCAACAGCGAAGTGGGGGAGGAGCACGGCCCCTATTCCAGCGGCAATCAGCACTCGTTCTATCACCGTCAGACCGCCCCCTCGGTCGCGGCGCTGACCGATGGCGGCTTTGCCATCATCTACAACGACGGTCGGGCGACCACGAACAACCGGCCGCCTTTCCTCGTCATCGATTCCGTCATGGTGGTGCAGCGCTTCAACGCCGATGGCAGCAAGAACGGCGTCGATGCCGGCATCAATCCGGCCATCGAGAACAATGGCGTCCAGCAGGTCAGCGCCGTCTATTCCGACATCATCGGTACCGCCAACGGCGGATATGTCGCGGCCTTCGGCACCCAGGTCTATCCGGACGCATCGCAGACCATCGCCGACGACGACGGCGTCGTCCTGGAAGCCTTCAATGCCGCCGGCACCTCCGCCGGATTCGTCCAGGCCAACGCCACGATCACCAACCGGCAGGAACGGCCGGAGCTGGCGCGGCTGACGGATGGCTCGGTCGTTGCCGTCTGGGGGTCCAACACCCACACCGGTCCAGGCTCGGGCTATCAGTTGAAGGCGCAGCGCTTCGATGAGGCTAACGGCGCCAAGATCGGCGGCGAGATCAGCTTCCTGCAGGAATTCGCCATCTCCTTCGCAGGGGCCGGTCCGTTTCATGACGTGGTGGGTCTGGCTGGCGGCGGCTTCGTCGTCACCTGGGCGCAGATGGCGAGCGACTTCAACTCCATAAACATCAGGTTCCAACTGGTCGGCGCCAGCGGCGTGTTGCAGGGCGGCATCCAGAGTGTGACGGCCGATCTGGGGGTCGGGCGCACCGCACCTTCCATCGCGGCGGGCAGCGACGGCGGCTTCCTGATCGCCTGGAACACCTATGTGGCCAACTTCCCCAATGGCGAAATCTGGGCCCAGGCCTTCAAGGCAGACGGCAGCACCAACGGCGCCCAGGTCATGCTGTCCAGCAGCGCCAAGAACGCTGACGCGGCCGCCATGGCCGACGGCAGCTACCTCGTCACCTGGGAGGACGACACCAACCTCGGCGGGTCGGATTTCGACGTCCTCGGCGCCATCGTCACCCCCGAGACCATCATCGACGGCACCGTTGGCGACGATGTCCTGGGCGGCACCACGGGCCCCAACATCATCAACGGCCTGGCCGGAAACGATGTCCTGTTCGGCCAGGCCGGCAACGACACGCTGAATGCCGGCGCCGGCCACGACATCCTGTATGGCGGTAGCGGCAACGACAGCATGGTGGGCGGCGCAGGCGACGACCAGTACGTCCTCGAGGATTCAGGCGACCAGGTCGTCGAACTGCTGAACGAGGGCGAGGACACCATTTTCGTCGGCGTCAGCGGCTTCACCATGGGCCCCCATATCGAGATCGCGCGAATGTTCGGCAGCGCGGCCAGCATCACCGGCAGCGCGGGCGCCGAGCAGATCGTGGCCAACGCCGCGGTCGCTTCCTTACTGCGTGGCGAGGGGGGCAATGACGTGCTGTGGGGCGGCGGCCTGGCGCACACGCTGGAAGGCGGCGCGGGCGACGACATCATCCGCGGCCAGGAAGGTCCTGTGCGGATGGTGGGCGGTGCCGGGGACGACAGCTTCGTCGTCGGCAACGCCGCCGCCGTCATCGTGGAGTTGGCGGGCGAGGGCGCTGACACGGTCTATGTGGCGGCGCAGGATTATGTGCTCTCGGCCAACCTGGAGGTGGCCTACCTCTCGGGCAGCGCCACCCGGCTGACCGGCAGCTCCACCTCGGAGCAACTGGTCGCAAATCTAGGCGCCGCGTCCCGCCTGGCTGGCGAAGGCGGCGACGACACGTTGTGGGGCAGCAGCATGGCGGACACCATGCTGGGTGGCGCGGGCGATGACATCATGCGCGGCCAGGGCGGCGCGGATCAGATGATCGGCGGCACCGGCAACGACCAATATGTGGTGTTCAGCGCTGCGGCCAGCATCACCGAGCTGGCGGATGAAGGCTATGACATCGCCTACATCGCCGCTGCCGGCGCCTTCTTCATCGGCGAGAATGTCGAGCAGGGGCTGCTCGTGGGCGCCGGCAACTACGTGATCGGCAATGACGCCGTCAACCTGCTCGCAGGCAACAACGGGGGTCTCGCCAGCACCATCGAAGCCGGCGGCGGGGCCGATCTGATCTTCGGCACGGCCGCGGGCGACACCATCACGGGCGGAGCCGGCGACGATACTATTTACGCCTATGGCGGCGCAGACCGCCTGGTGTACGCGGCGCCGGGATGGGGGACTGACATCGTTTCGGGCTTCGCACCGGGTTCAGGC
>CAXTJY010000319.1:0-2701 GCA_964244395.1 uncultured Rhodovarius sp. | reverse complement strand
AATTCCTGGCCAGCAGCGGGGTGACCAGCTTCGACCAGTTCGCCGTCAGCAACGCCAACGGGAACACGCAGATCAGCCATCAGGGAGGGGCGGTGCTGCTGTTCGGCGTGGCCAGTCTGACGGCCGCGGACTTCATTTTCGGTTGAAGAGGGGGCGGCGCCTACCGCCGCTCCAACCGCCGCAGCACGGCGCACAGCCTGGAATAGATCAGCCAGAACCCGCCATGGCCGGGCGCGTCCTCCGGCCGCGCGCCGGCGCCCTGCGGTTCGCCCCGCCGCAGCAGCCCCAGCCGGGCCTCCATCCGGCCGCGCATGTTCTCCAGGAAGGCGTCGCCGGCCGAAAGATACTGCTCCAGCAGATCGGCCGTCAGTTCCACCTCCACCAGGGGCCTGCCGGCCGCGGTGAACCGTTTCAGCCCGCGCGCATCGGCCAGGATGGCCAGGTGCAGCCGGTGCAGCTCCGCAAGGTGCCGGGCCAGCTTCTGCCTACTCTCCCGCACCTCATCCTGGGTTTCCATGCGGCGAGGCTGGGCGCGGCGGATGAAGGTTCGGTAAAGGACCCTTCCACTCCCGGCAGACCCCGCGCTAGGCTCGCCACATGCAGCTCACCATCCCTGAGGAGATCATGCTCCTACTCCTTGACGACCGCACCGGGCGCCCGGTCGGCCTGCCCCCACCGGCCGCCGATTTCGCCGTGGCCGGCGCGATGCTGATGGAATTGTCTTTGACCGGGAGGATCGATACGGACCTCGCGCAGCTCACCGTCACCAGCACGGAATCGACCGGCGATGGTGTGCTGGACCAGGCGCTGAGTATAATCGCCGCCAGCCGCACCATGCAGGACAGCCGCTTCTGGATCGGAGAACTGAGCGCGCGGGGCGAGGCATTCCGGGAGACCCTGCTGGCGCGCCTGGTCAACCACGGCGTGCTGCGCGCCGAGGACGACCGTTTCCTGTGGGTCTTCCCGGACCGGCGCTATCCGAAGGCGGCGGAGGGCGCCGCGGAAGTGCGCGAGGTGCGCGCCCGCCTGCGCGACATCATCCTGTCCGACGACATCCCCGATGCGCGCGACTCCCTGCTCATCGGCCTGTGCCGGGCCACCGGGCTGGTGCCGCTGCTGCTGACGCCGCCCGAGCTGGAGGAGACCGTGGCGAGGGTGGACCAGATCGCCGATCTGGAGGAGTTGAACCGCGCCTTGGCCGAAGTGATACGGCAGCTGCAGGCGTCCATGGTGGCGTTCACCGGACTGGCCTGATCCCGCTCGCCTGACGGGCCGTTTCCCGCGCCCGCGCCGCTTCGCCGGGCAGCCCGGTGGCGGACCAGGCGTTCACTTGCCCACCACCGATTGACCCCGGCTCGGGCCTCGGCATCATGGCCGCCGGACCTTGAGGAGCCACCCATGCCCGCCAACCATCGCGTCGCCGCGACCCCCGAGACCATCCGCTGGGGTGCGTTCGACGCCAGCTTCAAGCCGGTGCTGGAAGTGGAGAGCGGCGATTTGGTGGTGCTGGAATGCGTCTCCGGCGCGCCGGACGCCATGCCGGATCCGGCGACGGGCATGAAGGTCCCGCCGGCGCTGGCGGCCATCCATGCGTCCAACCCGCCGCGGCTGGGGCCGCATATCCTGACCGGGCCGGTGGCCGTGAAGGGGGCCATGCCGGGCGACGTGCTGCGGGTGGATATCGAGAAGATCGAGCTGGGCTGCGACTGGGGCTTTTGCGGCTTCCGACCCCTGGGCGGCACGCTGCCGGAGGACTTCCCCTACAAGCGCATGCTGCACATTCCGGTGGATCGCGAAAAGCGCGTCGGCCATGTACCGGTCGGCCCGGGCATCGCCTTGCCGCTGGCGCCCTTTTTCGGCGTGATGGGCGTGGCGCCGCCGGCCGAATGGGGCGGCATTTCGACCAAGGAGCCGCGCGCGCATGGCGGCAATCTCGACAACAAGGAGATCGGCGAGGGCGCCACTCTATTCCTACCGGTGCACACGCCGGGCGGGCTGTTCTCGGCCGGCGACGGCCATGGGGTGCAGGGCGACGGCGAGGTTTGCATCAACGCGCTGGAAATGTGCCTGACCGGGCATTTCCGGCTGACGTTGCTGAAGGAAGAAAAGCTCCTCTACCCCCGCGCTGAGACGCCCACCCACTACATCACCATGGGAATGCATGAGGACCTCGACGAGGCGATGAAGAAGGCGCTGCGCGAGATGATCGGCTTCATCACCTCGCGCACCAACCTCTCAGCCGCCGATGCATACCAATTCTGCTCGCTGGCGGTGGATTTCCACGTGACGCAGACCGTGAACGGCGAAAAAGGCGTGCACGGCCTGCTTAAGAAAGGGCTGCTGTTCTGAGGCGGGGCGGCGATCCGATGCGGGATCGCTCTGTGCTCAGGCAATGATCAGCCCGACATCCACGTTATTGCGGGTGGCGTTGCTGTATGGGCAGACCTCATGCGCCGCATGCGCCAGCTTCTCCGCCTCTGCCTTGGCAACGCCGGGCAGCGAGATAGTGAGCTCGCCCGTGATGCCGTAGCCACCCTCCGAGCGCGGCCCGAACCCCACTTCGGCAGTGACCGAAGCATCCGCCGGCACCTTCACACCGACCTTGCCAGACACCGCCTTCATTGCGCCCTGGAAGCAGGCGGAGTAACCGGCGGCGAACAGCTTTTCGGGGTTGGCGCCGACTCCGCCGGGCCCACCCATC
>CAXTJY010000318.1:0-5364 GCA_964244395.1 uncultured Rhodovarius sp. | reverse complement strand
GGCAGACTCCACCGCGTCGCTGGCGGCGGACTCGCAGCCGAAGCCCGGCGGCATCCGGCCGGCGGCGACGCTGGTGACCGGCACGCCGGCCCGCACCGCCGCCAGGGTGAGAGTTTGTGCCAGATCGCGCTCCGCGCCGTACACACAGGGCGGCGCGGGCAGGATGGTGAGCCGACTGGCGCTCGCCACCGCCTCGGCGTTGCGAAGCCCGGCGGCGCCGGCAAGGCGGCGGGGCCGGCCAGCATCGCCTGCGCCCGGGCACGCAATGGCCCGGTATCCTGCCACTGCAGAGCCACGGCCAGCGCGGCCAGCGCGGCGAAGCCCGTGGGCGCCAGGCGGGTGGCCAACACCGCCACCGCCATGATGAGCGCGGCATAGCCCACCGGCCAGAACAGCCGGCCGGAGGCGCGAATGGCGCCAAAGATGTCCTCCCACGGCTTCAGGCCCAGATCGAGCAGCAGCACGGGGCCGGCGTAAATCCGGCTGCTGAGCGCCAGCACCGTCAGCCCGGCCAGCACCGCCAGCAGCGGCCAGGTCCATCGCGGCGGCCGATGCCAGGCCAGCGCGAGCAGCGTCAGCGCGCCGGCGCCCAGATAGTTGAAGCCCTCATACTGGCCGCCGGTCGCGTCCAGCACCGGCCCGCCGAACAGGCCGGAAAGCTGCGGCACGGCCGGCGAGAGCAGGTTCATGGAAAAGCGGCCGAAGCCCCGGTCGCCCGCGCCCGCACCGAAGAACCCGGCCACCGCCATCAGGCCGGCCACCCCGGCCAACAAGCCCCCCAGCGTCCCCACGCTGCGCCAGTCCCGCCGGCCCAGCGGCACCGCGCACAGCAGCGCGGCCGACATCACCAGCAGATAGGGATGCACGAAGGCGCCCAGTCCAAGCGCCGTCGCGGCCATGCGCCAGCCTGGTTCGCCGCGCAGCAGACGCAGCGTGGCGCCGAGCGCCAGCAGAACGATGAAGTGCCCGCATAGGTTGGGATGGCCCGGTCGGAACCACAGGCTGGGCGTCAGCGCCGCCAACGCCGCCACCGCCAGGGCCGGCCCGATCCGACGTTCCCCCATTCCGCGCAGCGCATACACCGCCGCCACCGGCTGCAACAGGAAGCAGGCGAAAAGCCAGGCGCCCAGAAGGTTGTGCGGCCCGTCCGGCAGCAACTTGGCCAGCAGCGAGATCGCCGGATTTCCGTCCAGCATCAGCGTGTTGACGCCGTCGGGTGGCATCAGCGTGCTGATGCCGAACAGTGGAAAGCGCCAGGCGTCGCGCTGGAACGCCAGATGCCCGATCAGGCTTTGCGCCACGTCCTGCCCGGGGGCCAGCCACCAGCCGCCGCCCGTCACCATCGACCAGGGCAGCAGGCTGGCGGTGGCGGCGCCGATCAGCAAGGCAAGGGCATAGGGCATCGGCGGGGAGTGGCCGGCCCGCGCCGCGGGCGCAACCCTTGCAGCCTTACCGCGTTTGGGAGTCACGCCTAGCGAGGCCAAGAGGAGACCGCAATGACCACAGCACACCCCGTCGAAAAACCGACCAGCCAGGACCTTACCATGCACACGCATGGCTCCGTCATCTCGGCGAGCCGGGTCAACGGCACCGATGTGTACGACCTCTCGGACGAGAAGATCGGCGTCATCGAAGACATCATGGTGGATAAGCGGCTGGGCACGGTCGCCTACGCCGTGCTCAGCTTCGGCGGCTTCATGGGGCTTGACACCAAGCACTACCCGCTGCGCTGGTCGATGCTGCGCTACAACACGCAGCTCGAAGGCTACCAGGTGAAGCTGGACAAGGCGGCGCTGGAGAACGCGCCGACCGTGGAGGAGGAGCGCGGCTGGAGCGAGGACGATGCGCGCCGCGTCCGCAGCCACTACAACGACGCGTTGGACTGGCCGCTGATGTAACTCAGGCCTGCCGTCCCGCCCCCCATCCGGGCGGGACGGCGTTGAGTCAGGCGGCGAGGTGGCGGAACATGCTGCGCCGCGCCTCGTCGTCCATCTCGGTCTTGAAGGCGTGCCGGTCCTTCAGGGCGCTTGCCTTCTCGGCCGCGGGCCGGGCGTTGATCGCGGCGAAGTGCCGCTTGACGTTGGCGAGGCCGTCCAGTTCCGCACCCAGGACGAAGGCAGCGGCGCGCTCCCAGCCCCAGGCCGCCATGTCCAAAATGGAATAGCTGTCGCCGACCAGCCAGTCGCGCCCCTCCAGCCGCTCGTTCAGAATGGACCAGTGGCGCTTCGCTTCGAAGGCGTAGCGGTTGATGGCGTATTCGATCTTCTCCGGCGCATGGTTGGAGAAGTGCACGGACTGGCCGGAATACGGGCCGATGCCGCTGGAGATGAAGAACATCCAGGACAGCATCTCGCCCTTCAATGCCGGGACGGGCATGAACTGCCCCGTCTTCTCGCCGAGGTAGAGCAGGATGGCGTTGCTGTCGAAGACGATGGTGCCGTCATCGTCGATCGCCGGCGCCTTGGCGTTGGGGTTGATGGCCAGAAATTCCGGCTTGTGCTGCTCGCCCTTGCGGGTGTCGACCGGCATCGCCTCGTAGGGCAGGCCGGCCTCTTCGAGGAAGAGCGCCACCTTCATGGGGTTGGGGGCGAGGCTGTAGTAGAATTTGAGCATGGGGGTTCCTCCGGTTATGGCCGGAGGCTAGCGCGGAACGCTAGCGGCCCAAACCCTCCCAAAATTCCTTCACCTTGGTGAAGAAGCCCTCGCTCTCGGGCGAGGATTTGCCGCCCTTGACCGCCTCTGCCTCGAAAGCCTCCAGCAAATCCTTCTGCTTGGGCGTCAGGTTCTGCGGCGTTTCCACCACCACCTGCACGTACATGTCGCCCCGCGCCGGGTTGCGCAGTACGGAGAAGCCCTTCCCGCGCAGGCGGAAGCTGTCGCCCGTCTGCGTTCCAGCCGGGATGGTGACACGGGAGCGGCCGCCATCGATGCTCGGGACCTCGACCTGGCCGCCGAGTGCCGCCTGCGTCATCCGCAGCGGCACCCGGACCATGATGTTGGGCCCCTCGCGCTGGAACAAGCTGTGCTGCCGCACGCCAACATCGACATAGAGATCACCCGCCGGCGCACCGCGCAGCCCCGCCTCGCCCTCCCCGCTGAGTCGAATGCGGGTTCCGTCCTCGACCCCGGCGGGGATAGTGACGTTGAGATTGCGTTCGCGCTGCACCCGGCCGGCACCGAGGCAGACCTTGCAAGGGTTCTTGATGATCCGGCCAGTGCCCGAGCAGGTCGGGCACGTCCGTTCCACCAGGAAAAAGCCCTGCTGGCTGCGGATCTTGCCCTGGCCCCGGCATGTGCCGCATTGGCTGACGCTGGCGTTGCCACCCTCGGCGCCACTGCCGCTGCATGCCTCGCATTGCACGGAGGAGGGAACACGAAGCGTCTTCTTGGTGCCGGCGAAGGCCTCTTCCAGCGTAATGCTGATGTCCTGCCGCAGGTCGGAGCCCCGCCCGGTCTGCTGGCGCTGACCGCCGCGCCCGGTGAACTGTCCGAAGATGTCGGCGAACATGTCCTCGAACCCGCCGGCCTGGCCGCCACCGCCCTGGCCACCCTCAAAGGCGGCATGGCCGAAGCGGTCATACGCCGCGCGCTTTTCGCCATCCTTCAGGATGTCGTAGGCCTCGTTGGCTTCTTTGAACTTGGCTTCGGATGCCGGATTATCCCGGTTGCGATCCGGGTGGTGCTGCATCGCCAGCTTCCGATAGGCGCGCTTCAGGTCTTCGTCCGACGCGCCTTTGGCGACGCCTAGGACTTCGTAGTAGTCACGTTTTGCCATCTCTGCCCCCAAGCAAGAATGGGGGAATGAATTCCCCCAAACCCCCATCTTTTATTTTTATGAGTTGGTGCTGCGCCTGGCGGCGCGCGGACTCACGAACAAAAAAGATTGGGGGTCTGGGGGAAATTCCTTTCCCCCAGCGCTTTCCGCCTACTGCGGCTTCTTCTTCTTCGGGTCAACTTCCTCAAACTCGGCGTCCACCACATTATCCTTCGGCTTGGCGGCCTCTTCCGGCGCCGGCGGTGCCTCGGCCTGCGCCTTATACATCGCCTCGCCGATCTTCATCGCCGCCTGGCCCAACGTGTCCGCCGCCGCCTGAATGGCCGCGGTGTCCTGGCCCTCCATCGCAGTGCGCGCCGCCGCAATGGCCTGCTCGGCGGCCAGTTTCTCGGCCTCCGGCACCTTGCCCTCGTTGTCCTTGATGGTCTTCTCGGTCGAGTGCACCAGCGTATCGAGCTGGTTGCGCGCCTCCACCGCCTCGCGCCGGTTCTTGTCAGCCTCCGCGTTGCTCTCGGCTTCCTTCACCATGCGCTCGATATCGGCCTCGCTAAGGCCGCTACGCGCCTGGATCTTGATCTGCTGTTCCTTCTGCGTCGCCTTGTCCTTGGCCGACACCGACACGATGCCGTTGGCGTCGATGTCGAAGGTCACCTCGATCTGCGGCACCCCGCGCGGCGCGGGCGGGATGTCCTTCAGGTCGAAATTGCCCAGCAGCTTGTTGTCGTTCGCCATCTCGCGCTCGCCCTGGAACACCTTGATGGTGACCGCGGTCTGGTTGTCGTCGGCGGTCGAGAAGCTCTGGCTTTTCTTCGTCGGGATCGTCGTGTTGCGGTCGATCAGCCGGGTGAACACGCCGCCCAGCGTCTCGATGCCCAGGCTCAGCGGCGTCACGTCCAGAAGCAGCACGTCCTTGACGTCGCCCTTCAGCACGCCGCCCTGGATGGCGGCGCCGATGGCGACGACCTCATCCGGGTTGACGTTGCGGGCCGGCTCCTTGCCGAAGAATTGCTTCACCGCCTCGATCACCTTGGGCATGCGGGTCATGCCGCCGACCAGGATGACTTCGTCGATCTCGCCGGCGGTCAGGCCGGCATCCTTCAGCGCGTTGCGGCACGGCTCCAGCGTGCGCGCCACCAGGTCATCGACCAGGCTTTCCAGCTTGGCGCGGGTAAACTGCATCACCAGGTGCTTCGGCCCGGTGGCGTCGGCGGTGATGAAGGGCAGGTTGATCTCGGTCTGCTTGGCGCTTGACAGCTCGATCTTCGCCTTCTCGGCGGCTTCCTTCATCCGCTGCAGGGCGAGCTTGTCGCCGCGCAGGTCGATGCCGTTCTCCTTCTTGAACTCGTCCGCCAGGTAGTCGATCACCCGCTGGTCGAAATCCTCGCCGCCCAGGAAGGTGTCGCCGTTGGTGGACTTCACCTCGAACACGCCGTCGCCGATTTCCAGCACGGAGACGTCGAAGGTGCCGCCGCCAAGGTCATAGACCGCGATGGTGCCGGCGGTCTTCTTGTCCATGCCGTAGGCCAGGGCGGCGGCCGTCGGCTCGTTGATGATGCGCAGCACTTCGAGGCCGGCGATGGCGCCGGCTT
>CAXTJY010000317.1:0-5381 GCA_964244395.1 uncultured Rhodovarius sp. | reverse complement strand
CAGCACGGCCAATGCAAGCAGGCGGGCCGCGATCAGGCGAGCCGTCACCAGGCGAGCCGTCACCAGGCGGGGCATGGCGCCAGGACCGGGCCGGGTTCCGGGGGGTGGGCGACGGGCATGGGGCTTCATACTGGCGACCCGGCCAAAAGCCGAGTCCCTCGCCGCAACGACCGGATCAACCGTCTTCCAGGTGCAGCAGCAGCGCCACGGCCAGCATGAGCCCGGCCCCGGCCGGCGCCCAGGCGGCGAGCCCCGCCGGCAGCGCGCCGGACTGCCCGAACTCCTCCGCCACCTTGCTGACCACGAACAGCGCGAACCCGGCCGCGACCCCGCTGCCGATCATCTGCGCCACCCCGCCGCGCCGGGTCGTCCGCATGCTGAACCCCGCCGAGACCAGCGCCATCGTCCCGGCCAGCAGCGGCAAGGCGAGCAGCGCCTGGAAATGCAGCCGATGCCGGATGGCCGAGAACCCGGACCGCTCCAGCAGGCCGATGAAGTCCGGCAGGGTCCAGACGCTGAGCGTGTCGGGGCTGGCGAAGCTGTCCTGGACGCGGCCTACGGTGAGGTCCGTGGGCAACGTGGTCGTGCCGATCGTCTCCGGAAGCCTGTCCGGCAGCATGCGGCGCGTGTTGGTCAGCGTCCAGACGCCCCGGCCCAGCGACGCTTCCTGCGCCTCCAGCCGGGCCAGCAGCTTGTCGCCGGCATCGAGCCGGAAGACGCTGACGTCCTGCGCCAGCAGCCGGTCGCCCTTCATCTGCACCGTCCGGGCGTGGATGATCGCGACGCCCTGCGGCTGCAGCTCGTTGTCGGCCTGTCGGAGCCATAGTTGCCCGCCCGCCAGGGCTGTAGGGCCGCCGGACGTGCGGAGATAGGCGTTGTCGAGCACCTCGGCCCGCGCCAGCATCGCCGACGAGAGCGGGCTGATGGCGCCGCTCGCGAAGGCGCCCAGCAGGATGGCGCAGACGAGCGGGGCGGCGAGGAACTGCCAGGCGGACACCCCGGCCGCGCGCGCGACGATCAGCTCGGACGAGCGGGTGAGCCGCCAGAAGCACACGATGCCGCCGAGCAGGACGGCGAAGGGGAGGATCTGCATCGTGATGAACGGCAGGCGGAGCGAGGCAATCTCGACGATCAAGGCGAAGCTCGCATCCGGCTTCGTGGCGGCGCGGCGCAGCAGCTCGATGAAGTCGAACAGGCAGACGACGCCGGACAGCGCCGCGAGCATCGCGAGGACGGCGGCGAGGAACTGGTTGGCGATGTAGACGCTGAGGGTCGCCGGCATTGGGCGGTATTACAGAACGCAGGCCAGAGGAGCCAGTGCCGAGCGCGGCTCAGCAGGCGAGGGGCGCAGCGAGCCTGGGTGCGCAGCTGCCAAACTCAAACGCCTCGCCGGCCGCGCTGCGGGACCGGACGCTGTAGCGTCTGGAGAACGCAATTGCCGCCGTATGGCTTGACGTCCCCGCGAGCGACCTTCGGCCAAGCCCCAAACCCGTGAAACGACCAAAAGCATGACTCTAGGGAGTTTACACAATCCTAAGGGATATTTGCTAGTATGCCTTAAATTCGATAGGACAAGTCGATGGACCCTGTCCGTAACCCGTTCGCTCCCGGTGCCGGAACGCCGCCGCCGGAGCTGGCCGGCCGCAAGGACGTGCTTGCGGACCTTGACATCGCCTTGCAGCGAGTGGCGCTCGGGCGACCAGCGCAAAGTTCGATTCTGATAGGGCTTCGCGGCGTGGGCAAGACGGTGCTGTTGGTGAGGGTGCAGACGGTCGCCGAAACACGCCGCTATCGGACGATGCGGGTTGAGGCGCACGAAGGCAAGACTCTGACAAGTCTCTTGGTGCCGGGGCTGCGCGGGGCGTTGCAAGCGCTCAGCCTTGTCGAAACTGCTAAAGAACAAGCGAGGCGCGGCCTGCGAATCCTGAAAAGCTTCATGAGCAACATGAAGGTTACGATACAGGACGTGGAGATTGGCCTGACGGTTACGCCGGAGGCCGGCGTGGCTGACAGCGGCGATCTAGAAACGGACCTGCCTGACTTGTTTGAGGCGGTCGGAGTAGCGGCCAAGGCGGCAGGTCAGCCATTCGCTCTGCTGATTGACGAGTTGCAGTATTTGTCGGGTCCAGAGTTCAGCGCATTGATCATGGCCATGCACAGACTGAGCCAAGCAAGCCTGCCAATGATTTTAATCGGGGCAGGATTGCCACAGATCCTGGGGCTGGCGGGCGAGTCCAAATCCTATAGCGAGCGGCTGTTCCGTTTTACGGATATCGGTGCTCTGCCAGAACCGGACGCAAGGGACGCCGTGCGCAAGCCGGTGGATGACGAGCATGCACGCATTGACGACGAGGCCGTTGCAGAGATTTTGCGGGTGAGCGAACGCTACGCCTACTTCATCCAGCAATGGGCGCATGATGCGTGGAATGCGGCCCACGGGAACGCAATTACCTATGACGATGTGGTCCGCGCCACTCCGGTTGCGATCAGAGCGCTGGACGGAGCCTTTTTCCGAGTCCGATTTGACCGCTGTACGCCTGCGGAGCGTCGTTACATGCGGGCCTTGGCAGAGTTCGGGCCGGGCGCGGCGCGCTCGGGAGACATCGCCCTGAAACTCGGCGTGCGCACCCAGAGCGTCGGCCCGGTCCGGAGCAGCCTCATAAAGAAGGGTATGATCTACTCGCCGCAGCACGGCGACACCGCGTTCACCGTCCCGCTGTTCGATTCCTACATGCGTCGCGTGATGCCCACCTTAGATTGACGCCCGTTGCCGCTACATGCCGATCCCTGCGCTTAACCCCCGTCCCCGAGGCCTCGCATGACCCAGGTGGGCTTCTACCATCTCACCCGCACCTCTCCCGACCAGGCGCTGCCGGACCTGCTGGGCCGCACGCTTGCCGCCGGGCAACGTGCCGTGGTGCGGTGCGGGTCCGAGGCGCGGGTGGCCGACGTGGACCGTGCGCTATGGACCGCGGAGCGGCCGGACTGGCTCCCGCACGGCACGGCGCGCACCGGCCATGCGGCACTACAGCCGATCTGGATCACGGCGGCCGAGGACTGCCCGAACGGCGCGCGATACGTATTCCTGATGGACGGTACGGACACGCCGCTGGACGCATGGGACCGCGTGTTCGACCTGTTCGACGGCGGGGACGATACCGCTCTCGCGGCAGCCCGACGCCGCTGGACGGCCGCGAAGGCGGCCGGGCATGCCATGACCTACTGGAAGCAGTCGGAGAAAGGCTGGGAGAAGGGCTGACCCGCCCGGCCGTGTGGCATTTCTGCTGCACCGACTCTGGCGCGCGCATTGCATGGCATTTGAGCATTGCATCGTGCAATCACGGACGTGTTACCGTTCGACGATCAACGTGCCGCACAGGAGGTTCGATGTCGCGCGTTCCCACGCCGGGCTACCTGGCCGAGGTCGAGGCGTCCCACCTGCTGACACAGGCCATCCCGGGCGCTATCGTCGTCCACCTGAAACGCGAGATCGAGGCCGAGGGGGGGCGCCCGGCGCGCCGCATGTTCATCGAGTTGAGCCTGAGCGAAGCCGTGCAGCACTGGCAGCACATCGGGGAGCTGATCAAGAAGGCCGGCGCCATGGAGCGCCAGGCCCCTCACGCCGACGCCGCGACCAACCTGTGATGGAGACGGTCGCGCCCAGCGTCTCCGAGGCGGATTTCGCCATCCTCGTGCGCCGCTCCGGCCTGCCGCTCGATCCCGCCCAGCGGGCGGTGCTGTACGAGGTCTACGGCCACTTCGAGGCCATGTGCGAGCGCGTCCGCCAGGCCGGCGACGGCCTGCGCGACCGCGGCGCCGAACCCAGCCACGTCTTCGTCCCCGGCCAGGGCTGGGATATCCCATGACCTTCCATACCATCGCCTCCGCCCACCGCGCCTTCGCCAACAAATCGCTGTCCCCGGTCGAGCTGGCACAGTCCTGCATCGACAGAATGGCGGCACTGGACCCCAAGCTCCACGCCTTCATCCAGCCGACCCCCGACCGCGCCCTCGCCGACGCCCGGGCGAGCGAAGCCCGCTGGTCGGTCGGGGCGCCGCTCGGCCCCCTCGATGGCATCCCGATCGCCCACAAGGACATCTACGAGACCGCGGGCATCGCGACGACCGCGCATTCCAAGCTCCTGCAGCAGCACGTGCCAGAGAAGGACGGGACGGTCGTCCGCCTTTGGCGCGGCGCCGGCACATCGATGCTCGGCAAGCTCGCCACGCACGAGTTCGCCTTCGGCGGCCCCAGCTTCGACCTGCCCTGGCCGCCGGTCCGCAACCCCTGGAACACCGACCACTTCACCGCCGGCAGCAGCAGCGGCACCGGCGCCGCGGTCGCGTCCGGCATGATCCTCGGCGGAACCGGCTCCGACACCGGAGGCTCCATCCGCGGCCCCGCCGCCCTGTGCGGCATCGCCGGCATCAAACCCACCTACGGCCTGTGCAGCCGTCTCGGCGTCCTGCCGCTCACCTGGAGCATGGACCACACGGGGCCAATGGCCTGGACCGTCGAGGACTGCGCCTACCTGCTGCAGGCGATGGCCGGCCACGACCCGGCCGATCCCGCCAGCGCTCCGTCCCCCCAAGGCGGGGGCCGCCCCGCCGACTACGTCGCAGCGCTCGACCGCGGCGTGAAGGGCATGCGGATCGGCGTCGCCCGCCAGTGGTTCACCAAAGCCCACCCCGTCAGCCCGGCCACCCTCGCCGCCCTGAGCGAGGCCGAAACCACGTTCCGCTCCCTGGGCGCCATCGTCGAGGATATCGCCCTCCCGGCGCTCGAAGACTACGGCGCCTGCGGCTTCCTGATCCTGGTCACCGAGGCGTACGCCGCCCACGAACCGTGGATGCGGACCCGCTTCAACGACTACGGCGAACTCCTGCGCGACCGCATGGCCCTCGGCGCCCTGGTCAGCGGCGCCGACTACGTCCAGGCCCTCCGCCGCCGGCGGGAGCTGTGCGCCGGCATGGCCAACGCCATGCAGGGCTTCGACCTCATCCTGACCGCCGCGGCCACGGGCGAGGCGCCGCCTATCGAGCGCGTGCCGAAATGGGGCAACTTCGTCCACCCCAGCCTCACCATCCCCTTCAACGTCACCGGCCAGCCCGCCATCTCCGTCTGCACCGGCTTCGGCCCCGGCGGCCTCCCCCTCGGCATGCAGATCGTCGGCAAGCCCTTCGCCGAACCCATGCTGTTCCGCACCGCCCACGCCTACGAGACCGCAACCCCGTGGCGCCAGACCAGGCCCGCGCCGCAGCCCGTCCGCGCCGCAGCCGAGTAGGAGGAGACCCACCTTGGACACCGAACTGCACTTCAGCACCATCGCGGCGCTGGCAGGGCGCATCCGTGCGAAAACCCTCTCCCCCGTGGAACTCACG
>CAXTJY010000316.1:0-5423 GCA_964244395.1 uncultured Rhodovarius sp. | reverse complement strand
TGGGAACGACCGGGCCCGGGCCGCGGTGCCCCCCCCCGTGCTGATCCGCACGGCCCCCGCCTGATGATTTCGTGACCGCCGGCTTCAGGTTTGGTCAACCCGGGGCCGACATGCTGGCGCCATGTCCAGCACCACACGCTTCACCCTCGACCCCGATCGCCTCTTCCCCGACCACGCCTACGCGCCCGGCTATGAACCAACGTTGCCGGAACCGGAGCCGGAGGAACCACCGGGGATGGTGGCGGCCGGCGACATCGTCGGCTTCGTCGCCGCGGCCGGGCTGGTCATGGGCGCCATGGCACTGATCTCGGTCGTGCTGCTCTGGTTCTGACCGCTTGACGGGAGTGGGGCGCCACGCCACCTCCCGCGCATGGCACAGATCGAGATCTACACCCAAATCTTCTGCCCCTATTGCGACCGGGCGAAGGCCCTGCTGGCCCGCAAGGGCGCGGCCTTCACCGAGCATGACGCACCGCATGGCAGCGAGGCCCGCCGTGCCTCCATGCAGCGCTCAAGTGGCCGCAGCTCGGTGCCACAGATCTTCATCGGCGAACAGCATATCGGCGGCTGCGACGACCTGATGGCGCTGGACCGCGCGGGCAAGCTGGATGCGTTGCTGGCGGCGTAGCGGCCCTCTAAGCACCCTACTGCGTGCGCAGCCCGGCCCGTTCCAGCACCCTCGCCATGCGGGGGATTTCCGCCCGCACCAGAGTGGCCAACTGCTCCGGTGTGTTGCCGACCACCTGAACGCCCAAATCGGCCAGGCGCGCCGCCACCTCCGGCTGGGCCATCGCCGCCACGCAATCCGTCTGGATGCGCGCCACGACATCGACCGGCGTCCCGGCCCTGGCGAACAGGCCCAGCCAGGCCACTGCATCGAACCCCGGAAAGCCCTGTTCGGCGATGGTCGGAATCTCCGGCACCGCCGGTACCCGTTCGGGGCTGGAGACACCGAGTGCGCGGAAGCTGCCGTCGCGCAGCCGCGGCAGGGCGGTGACGACGCTGGCGAAGGTCATGGTGGCGCGCCCGGCGATGACATCCTGCAATTGCTGACCGCCGTCATTGTAGGCGACGCCGTTCAACTCGATCCCGGCGATCTGGTTCAGCAGCTCGCCGCCGATATGCTGCGACGTGCCGGCGCCGATATGCGCGAAGCTGAGCGCGCCTGGCCTTGCCTTGGCCGCCTCCACGACCTGCGCCAATGAGGTGTAGGGCGTGGCGTTGCTCACCACCAAAATGTTGGGCGTGCGCCCAAGCTGCGAGATGGGCGCCAGATCGGCCACCGGATCGTAGGGCGGCCGCGGGCTCATCGAGACCCGGACGACGATGGAAGCGTCGCCCGTCAACGTGAGCGTCAGCCCGTCCGGCGCGCTCTTGGCCACCCGGTCCACGCCGATGGTGCCGGCGGCGCCCACGATGTTGTTCACCACCACGGTCTGCCCCCAGGCCCGGGTCAGATGCGGCGCCATCAGCCGGGCCAGCACGTCCTGGCTGGAGCCCGGGCCGAAGGGCACGATGACGGTGACGGTCCGTTCCGGCCAGGCTGCCATGGCGACGGAAGGCAGTAGCGCAGGGGCGGCCAGAAGGGCGCGGCGCGAGACGGTCATGGGGTTTCCTCTTTGATTGGAAGTCACTCTGCCCGGTTCCGCCGCGCGGTCAAACCGGCAGGTCCACCCAGGAAAGATGCCCGCCCTTGCCCGAACCGGTGTCGAGGAAAACAACCTCGCCGCCGGCCCGGCCCCGCTTGCGCAGCGGCCGGCCGTCGGTGCTGCGCACGTCGTGGCCGACCCACACGGTGATGCCCTCCGGCACGTGCTCGACCCAATGCAGCAGACGTTCGGGGAAACCGTCATTCTGCAGACCGGCCACCACCTGGCCGTACAGCGCGCGGGTCACCGGCGGTTCGGCACGGCGGGCGCCGGCGTCGTCGGGTGGTGGAGTGTGCATCATGGCGGGGTGGAAGGCGGCGTGGACGAACATGTCCTGGCCGCGCCGCAGCCAGGCCGGGGCCCGCGCCACCTCCTCGACCATCCGCGCCTTCAGCGTCGCGCCGTCCGGCGCCTCCGCGAGTTGCCGCAGGGTCAGGTCCAGCCCCTGGGTCTGGCCGCGCAGCCGGTTGCCGGTCAACGCCCGGCGCAGCTTGTGTTCGTGGTTGCCCAGAAGGAACAGCCCGGCGCCGAGGTCCATCAGGCCGAAGATGCGGCGCAGCACGCCGGGGCTGTCCGGCCCGCCATCGGTCAGGTCCCCCAGCTGCAGCAGGAACAGCCCGGCGGCCTCGGCACCGGCGGCGGCTGCCTCGAATGCGCGTGCGTCGCCATGCACGTCGCCGACCACCCGCAGGCCGGCAAAGCCGCGCTCGGCCAGCCGCAGGGGGTCGGAAAAGCGCATCAGCCGCGCATTGCCGCATAGGCGGCCAGGGCCCGGGCGCGGCCGGCGGCGTGATCCATGATCGGCGTAGGGTAGTCGGCCGGCGGCGTCGGCGCGTTCCAGGGTTGGTGGATGAAGCGGTCCGGCACGCTCGCCAGGGCCGGCAGCCAGGCACGGACATACTCGCCCCCTGGATCGAACTTCTCGCCTTGCAGGATGGGGTTGAAGACGCGGAAATACGGCGCCGCGTCGGCGCCCGAGCCGGCGACCCATTGCCAGGAAGCGCTGTTCGCCGCCAGGTCGGCATCCACCAGCGTGTCCCAGAACCAGGCGGCGCCATCCTGCCAGGGCTGCAGCAGGTGCTTGACCAGGAAGCTGGCGACGATCATCCGCACCCGGTTGTGCATCCAGCCCGAAACCCAGAGTTGGCGCATGCCGGCATCGACGATGGGGTAGCCGGTGCGGCCGCGCTGCCAGGCACGCAGCAACGCCCGGTCGGGCTGCCAGGGGAAGTCGGCAAAGGCTGGATTCAGCGGCTGGCCCGGCATGTTCGGCTTGTGCCACAGCAGGTGGTAGGAAAATTCGCGCCAGAGGATTTCCTTCAACCAGCCGTGGCTGCCCACCGCGCCTGCCGCCCGCGCGGCATGCCAGACCTGACGCGGCGACACCTCACCGTGATGCAGATGCGGGCTGAGGCCGGACGTGCCGGCCTGCGAAGGCACGTTTCGCCCCTTCTCATAAGCCGCCAACGGCGCTTGGCCGAACCCGGCCAGTCGGGCCGCCGCCCCAGCCTCCCCAGGGGTCCAGAAACGGGGGAATTCATCCGCCCAGTCACGCCGCGGCAGCAGTTCCAGCGCGTCGAGCGTCAGCCCGGTCTCGTGCGGAACCATCTCCAGCCCATGCGGCGGCAGCAGGGGCGGCGGCGGCTCGCCCAGGCCGAAAATCGCGCGGGAGAACGGTGTGTACACCGCATAGGGCGCCCCCTGCCCCGTGCGGATGCGATGCGGCTCGTGCAGCAGGCCACCGCTGTGCAGCATCAGGCGCCGCTCGCCCAGCGCCGCTGCCAGCGCGGCGTCGCGCGCCCGCGCCCAGGGCTCGTAAAGCCGGCCGGCATGGACGGCGCCTGCCCCGACGGTCTCGGCCAGGCGCGCCAACAGGGCCACGGCATCGCCCCGCAGGATGAGCAGCTGGGCGCCGCGCTGGCGCAGGGCCGCGTCCAGCGCCGCCAGTGAGTGATGTAGCCACCACCGCTGGGCACCGCCGGCTCGCCAGACGCCCGCCGCCGTGTCGTCCAGCACATAAACCGGCAGGACCGGTCCGCTCTCGGCGGCGGCGGTCAGGGCGGGGTTGTCGGCCAGGCGAAGATCCTGCCTGAACCACAGGATGGTCGCGGTCATGGCTGTTACTTAGGGCAGATCCGGGCATTCCCAAGCCGGGAGGAGCCTTGCAATGCGGCAACCTGCCCCCCGAGCGGACGTTGCTGCTGGCATAGGTCAACCCTGACAGGATTTTCTACCATGCAGTTCCGTCGTCAATTCATCATCGCGGCCGCCGCCACCCTGGCGACGCCTGCGATCCTCCGGGCGCAGATCGCGCCAACGCGCGAATACGGCAACCTGGCTGACGCCCTGGCCGCCGATGGGCGGTTCGACAGCTTCATAGAGCTGTTGCAGGCCGGCGGTGGGCTCAACACCCTGCGCGGCGCCGGCAATTTCACGCTGTTCGCGCCGACCGGCCCTGGCATCGATACCATCCCGGTGAACATCCGCACCGACATGTATTCCGGCCCGGTCAACAACAGCAACACGACCGGCGCCGGCACCCGCAACCAGGCGGCGCTGGACGCCTTCTTCAACCTGCACATGGTGGACGGCCGGCACCCGGTGGAGAGCTTCACCCAGCCCACCACCCTGCTGCGCAGCCGCAACGGCACGGGGCTGAAGGTGGAGCAGAACCCGCAGCGCAACCTCGTGGTGACGCTGGCGGATAACGAGGGACCTGGCGTGGGCGGTTACAATATGCCGCGGCCGGCGGTCATCCTCGTCCCCGTGATCACGGCGGCGAACGGCATTATCCTGCCGATCGACCATGCCCTGCTGAAATGATGGCGACGGGTCCGCTAAGGCCGGGCATTGCTTTCGCGGGCGCGACCGGGGCGCTGTACAGCCGGTCGCGCCCCAGAAGGAAGACCCTGCCCCCGCGCGGCGCGAAGGCTGCCAGCGCGGGGTGCCGCACATCCAGGCCCCCGGTGTAGGCGCCGAAGGCGGGCAGCACGACGCGGCTGTTCTCCGTCAGGAAGCACGGGCGGGTGACCACGCCACCGCGCACCTCCAGGCTGGCCTTGGGGTGGTAGTGGCCGCTGACCTCCGCCTCGCCGAACCGCGTCAGCGCGGCGCCCCCGATGTGCCGGAAGGCGATCGGGCCCAGGCGCAGGCAATCGGTCATCTCGCCCGGCAGGTGGCGGGGCAGAGCGGGGTCGTGGTTCCCCAGAACCCAGTCGACCGCGAGCGGCGCCAGCATGCGCGTGAGCAGCGCCCGGTCTTCCACCGACATGCGATGCGCGCCGTCGGCGTCGTGGAAGGAATCGCCCAGGAAGACGATGCGGCGCGGCGCGTGGCGGCGCAGGGCCGAGGCCAGGCGCGCCAGAGTCTCGCGCGTGTCATAGGGCGGCAGCATGCGGCCCCGGGCGGCGTGGTGGCTGCCCTTCTCCAGGTGCATGTCGGCGACGGCCAGCAGCCCATGCGCCGGCCAGATCAGGACGCCGGACGGGCACAGCATGAAGCGCTCGCCGGCGATGTGCAGGGGTGCGGCGATCATGGGGTGGCGGCCCAAGCGCAGTGAGACGCCGGCGGATAGGTCATCGGCTTGCCCCAGAGGCCCGCGCCGTGGCCGGGCGCACGCTGGATCTGCTGCGCGACGCCGGGGACATCGTGATGCCCTCCGGATCGTGCGCCGCGATGGTCCGCCACCTCTACGGTGAGCTCTTTGTGGGGACGCCGCAGGCCGCCGCCGCCGCCGAGCTCGCCGCCCGGACCGAAGCACGCCGTTATGCCGAA
>CAXTJY010000315.1:0-5424 GCA_964244395.1 uncultured Rhodovarius sp. | reverse complement strand
GAAGGAATACATCCCGGCGGTGGATAAGGGCATCAAGGTGCAGGCCGACACCGGCGTGCTCGCCGGCTTCCCGACCGTGGACTTCAAGTACAGCCTGATCGACGGCAAGTACCACGACGTGGACTCCAGCGCGCTGGCGTTCGAAATCGCCGCCAAGGCCTGCTTCCGCGAAGGCATGAAGAAGGCCGGCCCGGTGATCCTGGAGCCGATCATGGACGTGGAAGTGACCACGCCCCAGGACCACGTCGGCGACGTGGTGGGCGACCTCAACCGGCGCCGTGGCGTGATCCAGAATCAGGACATGGCCGGCACCTCGGTCATCGTCCGCGCCCACGTGCCGCTGAAGGAGATGTTTGGCTACATCTCCAATCTGCGCGGCATGACCAAGGGGCGCGCGTCGTTCTCGATGCAGTTCCACCACTACGACCCCGTCCCCCGCAACGTGGCGGACGAGATCATGAAGCAGAGCGCCTGATCCTTCGGTGAGCATCACGTCGGGGCGATACCCCCCGACGTGACATCGGACGCGATTGCGCCGTGACTCCACCGCCGCCTTGAAGCGACTAGCGTCCTTGATTTGGCGCCGATGCGTGGCGCGGCGTTCACAAACGTGGGCCGACCTGTATTTCTAGTCAGGTAAAGGGTTGCGTCGCGACCATTTTCGCTTTTGCATCGTCCCAACGCCCGACAGGGGCGGTAGGGAGAAACCACCATGAGAATGAGACGCCTCTTGATCGGCGCGGCAGCGATGCTCATCGCCGGGCCGGCCTTTGCCCAGGCACCAGCCGCGCCTGTCCCAGGCTGGGCGATCGGCCGGCCGGACGGCTCGACCCTTGCCCCGCACGCCCCGCGTCTGACGGTGACACCGTTGGATCAGGTGCCGGTTTCCTCCATCCGGCTGCCGGCAGGCTTCCACGCCGAGGTTTTCGCGCATGGCATCCCTGGCGTGCGGGCCATCGCCGAATCGCCGAACGGGACGCTTTTCGCCGGCACCCGCGCCATCGGCCGCGTCTATGCCATCAGCCGCAATGCGGACGGCACCACGCGCACCCGCGTCTTCGCCCAGGGCCTCAACAACCCCAGCGGCCTGGTGATGGTCGGCGGCAACCTCTACGTCTTCGCCCTCAACCGCGTGCTGCGCTACGACAATGTCGAAGCCACGCCGGATGCGACGCCCAACCCCGTCGATATGACTGCGGCCTTCGGCCTGCCCAATGAAGCGGACCACGGCGGCAATCATTTCTGGAAATTCGTCGAGCTCGGCCCCGATGGCCGGATCTATACGAATGTCGGCGCGCCCTGCAATGTCTGCGAATTCGACCGTGACCGCTTCGCGCTGCTGGTCTCCTTTATGCCCGATGGCAGCGACCGCCGCATCGAGGCACGCGGCGTGCGCAACAGCGTGGGAATGGCGCATCACCCGGTGACGCGGGAGCTTTGGGCCAGCAACCATGCCCGCGACTGGATCGGCAACGAGGATCCGCAGGATTCGCTGCTTCGGGTCCGTCGCACCGGCGAAGATTTCGGCTTTCCCTTCTGCCTCGGCTCCTGGGCCGATCCCGACCACAATCGTGGCCGGGCCTGCAGCGAATTCTCGCAGCCCGCGGCGCTGCTCGGTGGTCATACGGCCGTGCTCGGCATGCGCTTCTACACCGGAACGATGTTTCCCGAGCAGTATCGCAACCAGGCCTTCATCGCCCGCCGTGGCTCCTGGAACCGCGACCGTCTGAGCGGCTATGACGTGGTGCTCGCCCGCCTCGACGCACAGGGCAACGTGACGGGGGTGGAGGATTTCCTCACCGGCCTGCGTGACGATGCGAACCAGCGCTTCCTCGACCGTCCGGCCGAAGTGCATGTCATGCGCGATGGCTCGATGCTGGTCTCGGGCGAGCAGATGGGCGCCATCTACCGCATCACCTATCGCCCGTGATTCTGCTGCGACTCCTGGCGGCGGCCCTGTTGGCCGCCGTCGGCACCGGCACAGCCCCCTGGGGCACCGCGGTCGCGCAGGATGTCCGGCGCGGTGCTTCGCTCGCCACCCCCTGCCTGCAATGCCATGGCGATAATGGGCGCAGCCAGATGGAGACGATTCCCTCCCTGGCCGGCCAGCCCGCGGATTTCATCACCATCCAGATGATCCTGCTGCGCGAGGGCCTGCGCCAGGCACCGGCGATGGCCCCTTTCGCGGCCAACCTGGCAGATCGCGACATAGAGGATCTCGCCGCCTATTTCGCCTCCCTTCCGCCCGGGCCACCCGATGATCGCGGACCCCGCGATGCGGCATTGGTGGCCGTGGCCGAGGCGTTGCTGGGACCGCGCCACTGCGCCACCTGCCATGTCGCCGACTATGGCGGCCGCAACCAGATCCCGCGCATCGCCGCCCAGCGGGAGGAATACCTGGTCCATGCGATGACGCAGTATCGGGATGGGACGCGCGCGGGGCCTGATACCCAGATGAACGGGGCGGTGGTGGGATTGTCGGAGGCGCAGATCGCAGCACTGGCGCATTATCTCGCGCAGAGGGAATAGCCGCGAGCCTACGCTCCTGCGAAGCGCTGTGATGCACGGCTGGACGCTGCCTCTCCGCCTTGCGGCTTACGGCGTGCAGCCGCAAGCTCATTGCAACGACGGGAGGCGGCAAGATCATGGAATTGCGCGGGGCGGTGGCGTTGGTCACGGGTGGGAATGGCGGGTTGGGCAGTCGCATCTGCCATGCACTGGCGCGCGAGGGAGTGTCGCTGGCGGTGATGTATGCGGCGAGCCGGGAGGCGGCCGAGAGCATGGCCGCCGAGATCGCGGGGCGGCATCAGGTGCAGGCGGTGGCGATGCAGTGCGACATCGCGGATGCGGCTTCGGTGCAGGCGCTGGTCGGCCAGGTGACGGCGCGTTTTGGCCGGCTGGATATTCTGGTGAACGACGCCGCCTACAACATAGCGATTCCGTTTCCGCAGCTCGATGATCTGACGGATGAGGTTTGGGAGAAGGTGATGGCGGTCAACCTCACCGGTCCGATGCGTCTGACGCGGGCGGTGGCGCCGCTCATGAAGGCGCAAGGGGCGGGGCGGGTCGTCAACATCGCCTCGGTAGCTGGGTTGGGGCCGACCGGGTCTTCCATCGCCTATGCGGTCTCCAAGGCCGGTCTGATCCACCTGACGCGCTGCATGGCGGTGGCGATGGCGCCGGAGGTGCTGGTGAATTGCGTGGCACCGGGGCTGCTGGAGGGCACCCGGGCCACGGCGAATTTGCGCCCTGAAGCGGTGAAGAATTCCGCCTCCAATTCGCTGCTGAAGCGCGCGGCGGATAAGGATGATTGCGCCGAGATGGTGCTGACGATGTGCCGGACGGGGACCATGACCGGGCAGACAGTGGTCATCGATTCCGGCCGGTTCTTCCATTGATGGCGCGGGTGGCCCTGGTGACCGGCGCCGGTCGCAACATCGGCCGCGCCGTGGTCCTGGCGCTGGCCGGCATTGGCATGGATGTGGTGGTCAACGGCTCAGCCGACCGGGCCGCGGCTGACCGAGTGGCCGCCGAAGCACGTGCTGTGGGCGTACAAGCGCTGGTAGCGATGGGCGATGTGGGCGACCCGGCCCAGTGCGCCGCCATCGCCGCCGCAGCGCTGGCGGAATTTGGCCGGGTCGACGTGCTGGTGAACAACGCTGCGCTTCGCCCGGCTGGCAAGTTCCTGGAGCTGACACCGGAGGATTGGCGGCGCGTGTTGTCGGTGGACATGGAGGCGGCGATCTGGCTCAGCCAGGCGGTCCTGCCCGGCATGGTCGAGCGCGGCTGGGGCCGCATCGTCAATTTCACCGGGATGAACGCCATGCACGGCTATGCCGGCCGGGCGCCGGTGTCGGTGGCGAAGCACGGGCTGTGGGGGCTGACCAAGGCGCTGGGCAAGGAGTTCGGGCCGCATGGCATCACGGTGAATGCCATCTCGCCGGGGCCGATCGCGGCGGATGACGAAGTTGATAGCCCGAGCGCCTATCGTCAGGCCATCGTGGCGCGGGTGCCGGCGGGGCGCATGGGCACGCCGGCCGAGGTGGCGGCGGCGGTTCGGCTGCTGGCTAGTGATGATGGTGCCTACATCAATGGTCAGATGCTGGCGGTGAATGGCGGGGCGGAGACGTGATAGCCTGCCTTGGTCTCGGTGAAGGTTGATGTTTTGGCTGAGCAGTTCGTCATGCCGTTGCCTCAAGAGCCCGATGCGGACACGGTGCTGGATCGGAGTATTTTTGAGCGGGTCTTTTCGTCATTCCGCGTGAATGAGAGCTTCGATCAGGTGGCATTTCCCGACGGCTCAGGGGCATATCTGATCGGCTGGGAGAAAGAGCCTTTCACAGGGTTCATGCTGGATTTTCCTGGTGGAGCCATGTTCTATGAGGCTCTCTTTATGTTCCTCCAAGCTGTCGGCGCCTGCCTGGTCATTCCAGATGATCCCTCGGTTCTCATCGCCACCGATGCCGACTGGGTGGCTCCGGAAAGCCTGGAAACCTTCGACATCCGTGTCGTGAACAGCGGTGCGGACCTCCTGGCGGAAATAGGACACTGAAGCCATCGTTGGAGACAGCGGTGGAAATGCTGCGCAACCGCATGCGCGACCCAGGCTGACTCGCCCATCTGGCGGCAATCCGGCATTTTCGCTACACTCGCGCATGGCTTCTGACACCACGATTCCGTCTCGATGAGCGACACCTCCGACAGCCCGCGCGACGACATCGCGCCCATCGGCATCGAGAAGGAAATGCGCAAATCCTTCCTCGATTACGCCATGAGCGTGATCGTGGCGCGCGCCTTGCCCGACATTCGCGACGGCCTCAAACCGGTACATCGCCGCATCCTCTACGCGATGAACGAATCGGGCTTTACGCCCGACAAGCCGCACCGCAAATCGGCCCGCGTCGCTGGCGACGTGATGGGCAAGTATCACCCGCACGGCGATGCTTCGATCTACGACGCCATGGTCCGCATGGCGCAACCTTTCGCCATGCGCGTGCCCCTGATCGACGGCCAGGGCAATTTCGGCAGCATGGACGGCGATAAGCCCGCCGCCATGCGGTACACCGAGGCGCGGCTGGCGCGCAGCGCCATGGCCCTGCTGGAGGGCATCGACGAGGACACCGTCGATTTCAGCGCCACCTATGACGAAAGCGGCATGGAGCCGCGCGTCTTGCCGGCGGCCTACCCCAACCTGCTGGTCAACGGCGCCAACGGCATCGCCGTGGGCATGGCGACCAACATCCCGACGCACAACCCGACCGAGGTGATCGATGCCACTCTTGCGCTGATCGCCGACCCGGACATCACGCTCGACGCCTTGATGCAGATCATCCCCGGGCCCGATTTTCCCACCGGCGGCATCATCCTGGGCCGCTCCGGCATCCGCGCTGCCTTCGAAACCGGGCGTGGCACCATCCCGCTCCG
>CAXTJY010000314.1:0-5426 GCA_964244395.1 uncultured Rhodovarius sp. | reverse complement strand
CCCGCCGGCCTGTCGATCACCAGCGCCGACCCCACTCTGCGCGCCCGCACCCTGGAGGTAATCCGCGGCCTGGTGTTCCTCGCCGCCGATCTTGGCGCCGAATATCTGGTCCATGGCAGCCCCGGCCAGCGCCACGTCGCCGCCTCCGGTGACGCAGAACGCGCCCAGGAAGCCCTGTCGATGGCCGGGGAGTGGGCGCGCGAGGCCGGCGTCACCTATTGCCTGGAGCCGCTGGACCACGGCCAGACCAATTGGATGACCACCGTGGCCGAGGCCGCCGCCTTTACCGCCCGGCACGGCAACCCGCATCTGCGCACCATGCTGGACGTCTGCGCCACCGGGAATGGCGAGGCCGAGCCGGCCACCGCTCTGCTCGCCCGTCACATCCCCGGCGGTCAGATCGCCCATGTCCATCTCAACGACCGCAACAAGCGCGCCCCCGGGCAGGGGGCCGACCGCTTCGCCCCCATCCTGGGCGCCCTGGCGGCGGCCGGCTATGCCGGGCGTTGTGGCGTCGAGCCGTTCGAATACGTGCCGGACGGGCCAACCGCCGCCGCCCGCGCCATCGGCTATCTGCAAGCCTGCCAGGAAGCCATTTCCAGCGCGGCGACACAGGTCTAAAGACCCCGCCATGTTCCGCCCCTGCCTCCTAGTCGCCGCGCTGCTGCTTGCAACAAGCTCCACCTTGCTGGCGCAAGGGCGAACGCCGCGGCGGGCACCGGCGACGGAAGCGCCGGCGACGCCGGGCCCAGCGGCGCCTGCCGCGCCGACGACTCCCGGCGGCAACCGCATCCTGACCGTGGTGAATGGCGACGTCGTCACCCAGAGCGAAGTGCGCAGCCGGACCCGACTCTTCGCATTGAATTCCGGCCTGAACGCCTCGCCCGAGGCGCTGCAGCGGCTGGAGCCGCAGGTGCTGCGGCTGCTGATCGACGAGAAGCTGCGCATCCAGGAAACCCAGCGCCGGCAAATCCAGGTCAGCGACAACGACATCGCCGAGGCGCTGACCGACATCGAGCAGCGCAACCAATTGGCGCGTGGGGCGCTGACCGCGCAGCTGCGCGCCGCAGGCATCCAGCCACGAGTGCTGTTCGACCAGATTCGCGTGCAGATCGGCTGGGGCCGGCTGCTGCGCAGCCTGCTGGGCCCAAGTGCCGAGCCACAGCCCAACGAACTGGCCGAGACCATCGCGGCGGCTGCCGCAAGGGCCGGACAGCCCGAATTCCTGGTCGGCGAAATCCTGATCCCGATCGACGACCCGGCCAATGAGGCCGACGTGCGCCGGTTTGTCGATGAGGTTGTGTCGCAGCTGCGCCGTGGCCTGCCCTTCGCCGTCGCCGCCACCCAGTTCAGCCAGGCGCAGACGTCGTTGCAGGGCGGCGATCTGGGCTGGGTGACCGAAAGCCGGATGGACCCTGCGGTGGCCGCCATCGTGACCCGTATGCCCGCCGGCGCCATCTCCAACCCGCTTCGTGTGCCCGGCGGCTTCCAGATCGTGACGTTGCGGGCGAAGCGAGAGGCGGGGCGCGATGCCTCCGGCACGCAGCTCAGCATGCGGCAGGTTTTCATTCCATTTTCCGGCCGGCTCGACCCGCAGGCGCCGACCGACGCGCAGCGTGCGGTGGTGGAGCGCGCCAGCCGCCTGTCGCAGGGGACGCGTGGCTGCGAGGCGCTGGACGTGGCCGCCCGCGGCATCAACCCTGCCGACCGGCCGATGGACCCGGGACCGGTGCGGCTGGAAGGCGTCAACCCGCCGCAGCTGCGCTCCATGCTGGCGTCGCTGGCCATCGGCCGGGCGTCGCAGCCGATCATCTCGCCGGATGGCGTGGCGATCCTGATGGTGTGCTCGCGCGAGCAGCGCCAGGCGCAAGCGATGAACAACGACCAGGCCCGCCAGTTGCTGTTGGGCGAGCGGGTGGAGCTGCTGAGCCGGCAATTGCAGCGCGAGTTGCGGCGCCGCGCGGTCATCGAGACGCGCAGCTGAGCGGCTCGCTGCGTGACGTCATCGCGCGGCACGGCCTGGCGCCGCGCAAGGCGCTCGGACAGCACTTCCTGCTCGACGAGAACATCTGCGCCCGGATTGCCGCCGCCGCCGGCGAGTTGGAAGGCCGGCATGTGCTGGAGGTGGGGCCAGGACCGGGCGGGTTGACCCGGGCATTGCTGGCGCGGCCCTTGGCGTCGCTGCTGGCGTGCGAGCTGGACCGCCGCGCCATCGAGGCGCTGGCCGAACTGGCCGAACCCCGCCTGACCGTGCTGCATCAGGATGCGATGAAGCTGGACGCCGTGGCCGCGCTACCGGAGCCGCGCCAGGTCGTGGCCAACCTGCCCTACAACGTCGGCACGCCGCTGCTGATCGGCTGGCTGCGCCAGGCGCCGCAGTGGGAGCGGCTGACCCTGATGTTCCAGCAGGAGGTGGCCGAGCGCATCTGTGCCGCGCCCGACACCGAGCATTACGGCCGGCTCGCCGTGCTGAGCCAATGGCTGTGCCGCTGCACCGTGCTGATGCACCTGCCGCCCGGCGCCTTCTTCCCGCCGCCCCGCGTGCATTCGGCCGTGGTCGGGCTGGTGCCGCATCCGGAACAGCCCGCGCCGGAACTTCTGGCCGCGATGGAACGGCTGACCGCCGCCGCCTTCGGTCAGCGCCGCAAGATGCTGCGCGGCAGCCTGAAAAGCCTGGGCGAGCCCGAGGCCTTGCTGACAGCCTGCCACATTGCTGCCGAAAGACGGGCGGAGACTCTCTCCATCGCCGAGTTCGACGCCCTGGCCCGCGCCCTGCTGCAGCGTGATCCGGGATGACGGATCACGTTTCCGCCCTCTATGGAAGTCAGGTCAGCGCCCTGTTGGTATTGTCTTCGCAGCCCAGGCTCCGGGAAAGAAAATCATGAGCATCATCGACGACATCGCCGCGCATTTGCCGGAATACACGCAGTGGCGGCGCGACCTGCACGCCCACCCCGAACTGGGCTTCCAGGAGATCCGCACCAGCGGGTTGGTCGCCGAACGGCTGGAGGCGATGGGCATCGAGGTGCATCGTGGCATTGGCGGCACCGGCGTGGTGGGGGTGATCCGCGGCACGGGAACCGGCAATCACCCGCGCAGCATCGGCCTGCGCGCCGACATGGACGCGCTGCCGCTGACCGAGATCAATGAATTCGGTCATGCCAGCGCCACCCCGGGAAAGATGCATGGCTGCGGCCATGACGGCCACACCACCATGCTGCTGGCCGCCGCCCGCTACCTCAGCGAGCACCGCGATTTCGATGGCACCGTGAACCTGATCTTCCAGCCGGCCGAGGAACTGGGCAACGGCGCGCCGAAGATGCAGGCGGATGGGTTGTTCGAGCGGTTCCCTTGCGATGCCGTGTACGCGCTGCACAACAAGCCCGGCATGGCCATCGGCGATTACGGGCTAAGCCCTGGGCCGATGCTGGCAGGCGTGGCGTTCTTCGACATCCATGTGCAGGGCAAAGGCGGCCATGCCGCGCGGCCGGAGGCGACGAAGGACCCGGTGATGGCCGGGGCTGCGCTGATCCAGGCACTGCAATCCATCGTCTCCCGCAACGTCGCCGCGCATGCGCCGGCAGTGCTGAGCGTGACCGGGATGGAGACTGGACGGGCGTATAACGTGATCCCTGACACGGTGCGGCTATTCGGCACCGTGCGCGCATTTTCGACCGAGGTTTTCGACCTGATCTGCGGGCGGATGGGCGAGCTGTCGGAGCATGTGACCAAGGGCTTCGACTGCACCGCGAAGCTGGAGTTCAAGGAGCTCTCCCCGCCGCTGATCAACCATGCCGAGAATGCGGCGCGCATGGCCGATGCCGCCGCTGCCATGGTGGGCGAAGACCACGTGAATCGGAACCAGCCGCCCAGCATGGGCGGCGAGGATTTCGCCTATTTCCTGTTGGCGGCGCCGGGTGCCTTCATCAATGTGGGCAATGGCGACAGCCAGGGGCTGCACCACCCCGCCTATGATTTCAACGATGCCGCGATTCCGTATGGCGCGGGAATCCTGGCGGCGATTGTGGAGCGGGAGTTGCGGGCCGCCTGATCAGACGAGGGCGTTCCGGATGACCGCTTCGAACCGCTAGTCCGGCCGCTGACGGAGCTGTCGATGGACGCCTGCATCCAAGGCTCCGGATTGATCCGTGTCAGTTCGAGCGGGTGCCCAGCCTGACCGGCAAGGTGCTTGAGAAAGGCGCGGAGGGTACGGCCGTTGCCCTCCCGGAAGGGATGGATGGCGTTGAGCTCCGACAGGTGTTCCGCCGCCCGGGATGCGAAGGTCGCGGCAGAGAGGCCGCGTAGGCCCTGCTGTTGTGCGAGCAGACCGAACTGCCGGTCCAGCGCCCTTTCCTCGTCTGAAAGGTAAATGCCCTCGCAAGCCAGCGAAGCCTCGCCCTCGGCACGGTTGTGCCGAGCGATGGCGATATCTTCGGGGCTCAGTCGTGCTTCCACGGGCGTAACGGTAGCGCCGCGGCCATGGTTCGTCACGCGACCTTCAGGCTGCGTAACCCAGAGCGCTCAATGCCGGCATGATCTCGCGCTCCACCGCGGCGAAAGCCGGCCCCAAGGGCGCAGAGCCCTCTTTCGCCGCGTGCTCCAGCGCCCCAAGCGCCAACGCCAGGCCGCTCAAGCCGAAATTCGCCGCCATGCCGCGCAGGGCGTGCGCATGCTCACGGGCCGCCTCACGCTGGCGATGGCCCACGGCGTCCCGCAACTGCGGAACCCGGACGCACAGTTCGTCACCACAGAGCCTGGCGACCGCGGGGGGAATGGTTGCCGTCATCATGGAAGCAGTCTTTGACCCTCAACCCACTGAAAACAGAATACACAGTTGCGTGAGACCTGCCGGAATTTCAATAAGCGGGAGAAGCTTTTGGAAATACTACCATAGGTTGAGCGCCGATGGACCGGGCATCGGCTTGCCCTGCCGGGGCGGCGATGCGATGGTCCGCCCGACTTCGGCACCGCACAAAAGCAGTGCCATGGCGTATCACAGGCAGCGGCCGGGTGCCGCGCATCGAGGAATGGCAATGGCGAAGATCAAGGTCAAAACCCCCGTCGTGGAAATGGACGGGGACGAGATGACGCGCATCATCTGGGCGTTCATCAAGGAGAAGTTGATCCACCCCTACCTCGATATCGACCTGAAATATTACGACCTCGGCGTCGAATACCGTGACCAGACCGACGACCAGGTGACCATCGATGCCGCCAACGCCACCAAGCAATACGGCGTGGGCGTGAAGTGCGCGACTATCACGCCGGACGAGGCGCGGGTGAAGGAATTCAACCTGAAGAAAATGTGGCGCAGCCCCAATGGCACGATCCGCAACATCCTCGACGGCACGATCTTCCGCGAACCCATCATTTGCCAGAACGTGCCGCGGCTGGTGCCGCACTGGTCCAAGCCCATCGTCGTCGGC
>CAXTJY010000313.1:323-5445 GCA_964244395.1 uncultured Rhodovarius sp. | reverse complement strand
CGTGGGTGCTGCTGTCCGCGGCCCCCGCCGGCACCGCCGCGTGGGCGCCCGGCCTGTTCGTGCCCGCGTCCGCCGCGCTGACCCTGCTGCTGCTGCCCGGTGCCGCGTTGGACAGCCTGGCCGGGCGGCGCTTCGCCTGGGCGCCGATGGTCATGCTGGGCCTGGCCGGGCTGGTGCTGGAGGGCGTCACGGGCGACCCCTGGGTGCGGCTGGGCCTGCTGCTGCTCGGCCCCGTGGCGATCGCGAAGGCCTGGGCCGAGCCCCGGCTCGCCTGGTTGCCCATGGTCGGCGCGGCCTTGTCCATCCTCGCGCTGCTGGGCTGGGCGGTGCCGGGCTTCGACCCGACGAACGAGGCCATCACCATCGAGGGCGCCATTCAGGCCGTGCTGCCCGGCGCCTGGGCGCCCGACGCGATCCTGCCGTTCCTGCAGGCAGCCCTCGCCGTCGCGGCGCTCCATGCGGCGGCAGGCCTGTGGAACGAACGCCGCCCCGTGGCGCCCCTGGCCTGGGCCACGCTGCCGGCCGCGGTGCCCGCCTTGGTGCTTGCGGCAGCCTACCTCCAGGTCGGGCGGTTCCAGCCGCGCATCGGCTGGGCGGTCGCGGCGGCGTTCCTGGCCGCGGCGCTGGTCGGTGCCGCGGGATGGGCCCGCCGGTCGGACGTGGCGCCGTTGCAGCGGGCCGGGATCCATGCCGCCGGCGCCGTTGCCGCCCTGGCGCTCGGCTGCGCGATCGTGCTCGACGCCGCATGGCTTACCGTCGCGTTCGCGCTGATGCTGCCGGCGCTGGCCTGGATCGAGGGTGCGGCGGGGCTGCCGGCGCTGCGCCGGGTCGCGCTGGTGGCGGCCGGCATCGTGCTGGTGCGCCTGGTGCTGAACCCCTGGGTGCCGGCCTACGACTTCGGCACGACGCCGATCCTGAACCTGCTGCTGGTCGCCTACGGCATCCCGGCCTTCTGCTTCGCCGTGGCCGGGTTCATGGTCCGGCGACGCGCCGACGACCGGCTGGTGATGGCGCTGGAGGCCGGGGCGTGCCTGTTTGCCGGGCTGCTGCTGGTGCTGGAGGTGCGGCACGCGGCGCACGGCGGCGTGCTCCGGGCCGAGGAGCAGCCGGGCATCGTGGAACTGGCGTGGTGGACGACGCTGCTGGGCGCCTTCGCCGTGCTGCTGCACGAGGGCGCGCGGCGGCTGGGCCGTCCGGTGCTGGCCGTGGCCTGGCGCGTGTCCGGCGGCCTGGCGCTGGCCGCGGGCGTCGTCCTGCTGGTGGTGAACCCGTTCGTCACGGACGAGGGAATGGGGACCGGCGTCCTGCTCAACGCCTCCGTGCCCGCATACCTGCTGCCGTCCGTGCTGGCGATGGTCGCGCTAGCCCGGGGAGCGGCGCCGCGGCGGCTGCTGGGCGGCACCGCGCTGCTGGCGGCGCTGATGTGGTGCTCCGTGCTCGTGCGGCAGGCGTTCCACCCCGGGGCGACCGCGCTGTGGGGGCCCCCGGTCGGGAGCGCGGAGCTATGGGCGCTGTCCGGCGCGTGGTTCGCGTTGGCGGCGGCGGTGATGGCGGCCGGGCTGTGGTCCGGGCAGCGGGCGCTGCGGCTGGCGGCCCTGGCGCTCGTCGCGCTGGTGGTGGCGAAGGTGTTCCTGGTCGACATGTCCGGGCTGGAGGGCCTGTGGCGCGTCCTGTCGTTCCTCGGCCTCGGCCTCGGGCTGATCGCGCTCGGGGCTTTCTACCGCAGGTTCGGCGCCCGCGTGTGAGCCGTCAGCTCTGGAAATGCGGATGGCCGGCGCGGTCGTAGTAGATCGTCTCCTCCGACCCGCCGACGTTGCCGTTGATGCCGGAGACGGGGATGTGCGCGACCGGATGCGGCCCGGCGCAGGCCGCGATCAAAACAAGTCCGGCAATCAGCATGACGCGGCTGGCCAGGGTGCAAGGGCGCATCGGACTTCTCCTTCGACGACCCCTGTTCGCTCCGGCATGGCCGCGCGTCACGCCGTCGCGCGGACGTGATGGACGGCGCCGACATGGGGTGGCCGGGGCCGGCGCGTATCGGGAATGAGCGCAATTCAAGCGCGATCACGGAGGACGCACACGGTGAAGCACTCGACGAAGACAGGACTGGTCGCAGCGGCCGGATTGGCATTCATGCTGGCAGGCGGCGTGGCCGCCGCTCAGGTCGCCGCCCCGCCCCCGCCGCCCCCGCCCGGCGCGGATGGCCCACCCGGCGGCCCACCCGGCGGCCCGATGGGAGAGGGCATGCGCCACGGCCCCGGCCACCACGGCCGCATGGCCGAGATGATGCGGATGCGCCCGCCGCCCCCGCCCAGCAAGGCCGCGCACTTCAACTTCCGCAAGGGCGACGCCCGCGTGGACATCAAGTGCGCCGACGACGAGCCGATGAAGGCTTGCGTCGACGCCGGAATGGCGCTGCTGGACAAGCTGGCCGCGCAGCCGAAGTAGTCCGGTCGCCCTCTCCCGCGTGCGGGAGAGGGCTTCCGTCCGGCCCGAACCCACCTTATGTCCCATCCATGGACACGGCCATGGACACGAACGAATTCGACCACGCCGTCATCGGCGCGGTGTTCCAGCGGGCCGGCCTGGTGGGCTGGCGCGAGACGTCGCTGGTGGACGCAGCGCGGGAGGCCGGGCTGGACCTGGGGCGCCTGCGCGTGCGCTTTCCCGGCAAGGATGCGGTCCTGCTGCGGTTCGGCACGATGGCCGACCAGGCGGCGCTGGCCGCCGCACCCGCCGAGGGCTCCCACCGCGACCGCCTGTTCGACCTCGTCATGGCGCGCTTCGACCACTTGCAGCAGCATCGCGGCGGCGTCCTGGCCCTGATCGCGGCGTTGCGGACCGACCCGGGGACCGCCCTGCTGCTCTATGGCGCGACGCTTCGCAGCATGGCGTGGCTGCTGGATGCCGCCGGCGTCCCTACCGCGGGCGTCACCGGAATGCTGCGCGTGCACGGCCTGGTCGCCGTCTGGGCCTACACGCTGCGAGCGTGGGAGAAGGACGAGGGCGTTGATCTGCCGGCCACCATGGCGGCGCTGGACCGCGCGCTGGATCGCGCCGTTCGGGCCGAGGAGATGCTGCCCGGCCATCGCGCCGCCGCGCCGGACACGAGCATCATCGTCGCGGGCCCATCCTCGTCAGCGCCGATCGCCGCTGCCGGGGACGGGCCGGCCGTGCTATAGCGGCGGCAACAGCCACAGGAGACCCCCATGTCCGACAGCCCCGCCGATCACGCCAAAGCCGCCATGCACGAGACCGCCGCCGCCGCCAAGACCGGCATCGAGGTCGCCTCGCACACCGCCCAGGACATGGGCCGGCAGATGATGGAGAAGGGCATGGCGGGCATGGCCGAGTTCTCGAAGCTGTTCGCCGACATGAAGATGCCGGCCATGGGCGGCATGGACATGTTCCTCGCCGCGCAGCGCCGCAACATGGAGGTGCTGTCCGCCGCCAACCGCGTCGCGATCGAGGGCGCCCAGGCCGTCGCCAAGCGGCACATGGAGATCGTGCAGCAGACGATGTCCGAGATGACGGAGACCATGCGCGACCTGGCCAGCCCCGACAGCCCGCAGGTCCGCGCCGCCAAGCAGGCCGAGATGCTCAAGATCGCCTACGAGCGCGCCGTCGCCCACATGAAGGAGATGTCGGACCTGATCCAGCGCTCCAACGGCGAGGCTCTGGGCATGCTGAACCAGCGCTTCGCCGAGGCGATGAACGAGGTGAAGCAGCTCGCCGCCAAGGGAGCCTCGCACGGCTAGTTCAGCGACCGTTGCGGTCATCGGCGGCGGAGTCATCGGCAGCGCGGTCGCCGCCTTCCTGAGCGAGGGCGGCGCCCGCGTGACGATCGTCGAGCGTGACACGACCTATGCCACGGCCTCGTCGTCCCTCTCCGTCAGCTCGATCCGGCAGCAATTCTCCACCGAGGTGAACATCCGGCTGTCGCAGTTCGGCATCGAGTATCTGCGCGGCGCCGACGTGGGCCTGCGGGAGCCCGGCTACCTGTTCCTGGCGTCCGAGGCCGGGCTACCGGCGCTGCGCGAGAGCCACGCGCTGCAGGTTCGCTGCGGCGCCGACGTGGCGCTGCTGTCGCCGCCCGCGCTGGCCGCGCGGTTCCCGTTCCTGTCGCTGGACGGCATCGCCGGCGGCGCGCTGGGCCTGTCCGGCGAAGGCTGGTTCGATGGCCCGGCGCTCGCCCAGCATTTCCGCGTGCGCGCCCGTGCGGCAGGGGCGGCGACAATCCGGGCAGAGGCAGTCGGCCTGGAAAGGGCAGGGAAGCACGTGACGGCGGTACACCTTTCCGACGGCGAGCGGATCGAGGCCGACTGGGTCGTGAACGCTGCCGGCCCGGCCGCGCGCCAGGTCGCCGCCATGGCCGGGATCGCGCTGCCGGTCGAGGCCCGCAAGCGGCTGGTCTACGTGTTCCAGTGCCGCACTGCCACCACGGGCTGCCCGCTCGTCATCGACCCTTCGGGCGTCTGGTTCCGGCCGGAGGGGGACCGGCTGCTGGGGGGCTGGTCGCCGCCGGACGATAGCGAGGACCAGGGCCTCGACCTCGACTACGACCAGTGGGACGACCCGGTCTGGCCGGCGCTGGCCGTCCGCGTGCCGGCGTTCGAGGCGGTGCGGGTCGGCGCGGGCTGGGCCGGGCACTACGAATACAACACGTTCGACCAGAACGGCCTGCTCGGCACGCTGCCCGAGGCGCCGAATCTGGTGTTCGCCAACGGCTTCAGCGGCCACGGCATGCAGCAATCTCCCGGCGTGGGGCGCGGCATCGCGGAGCTGATCCTGACCGGGGGCTACCGGTCCATGGACCTGTCCGCGCTGGACGTGGGCCGCCTGGCCGCGAACCGGCCGCTGCGGGAGCGTGCCATCATATGATCGTGCTGGACGCGGCGGCCGTGGAGGCGGCCCTGCCGTTCGGCCGCCTGGTGCCCGTCCTCCGCGCGGCATTCGCGGCGCCCGCCACGGCGCCCGCGCGGCACCGGCACGAGTTGCCGTATGGTGGCACCCTGCTGCTGATGCCCGCGTGGGAGCGGGACTGGCTGGGTGTGAAGATCGTGACCGTGCACCCGGGCAACGAGGCGCGCGGCATGGATGCGGTGCACTCCACCTACATGCT
>CAXTJY010000313.1:0-313 GCA_964244395.1 uncultured Rhodovarius sp. | reverse complement strand
GCTCGCGGCGTCGTTCCTGGCCCGGCCGGATGCGTCGCGGCTGCTGGTGGTGGGGGCCGGGCGGATCGCTTCGCTGCTGCCGGCCGCGCATCGCGCGGTTCGGCCGATCGCCGAAGTCATGGTCTGGAACCGCGGCCCGGCCCGGCGCGCTGCCCTGGTCGCGGCGTTGCAGGCCGAAGGTTTCGACGCCCGGCCGGTCGACGACCTGGCCGAGGCAGTCGCCAAAGCCGACATCGTCAGTTGCGCCACCCTGTCCACGGCGCCGCTGATCCACGGCGCCCTCGGGGTCGGCGTGGCCTGGCTGACGGGCATG
>CAXTJY010000312.1:0-5474 GCA_964244395.1 uncultured Rhodovarius sp. | reverse complement strand
CGTCGCATTCTGCGAGAACCCCCTGGCATGGCGGCTGCAAGGACTTCGCAGAACCCCCGAAAGGACCCTCTGCCATGACCAAGCTGATCGCCGCCGCCCCCGCCGCTCCCGCCCGCAAGAATGCCGAGGCGCCGTCGCTGTCGGGCTACCTGTTGGGTTCCGCGGTGTTCGTGGCCGCCGTGTTCGGCCTGTTCAGCGTCGCCGGCTTCAGCTTGTAAGCTGGATCAGCGTCTCGGCCGCCCGCGCCGGCCCGAGTTCCGCGATCAGAACCGGGCAGCGCGACACCTGGCCATAGGCCAGGCTTTCCCAGCCCTCTTCCAGGCGCGCGTGGCCGCTGACACGGATGCGCGCGGCAGGGCCTTCCACCCCACCCTCCGTCAACCGCCAATCGCCCGGCGCCAATCGCCAGCGCAGCGTGGCCTGCTGGAACGGGCCGTCCAGCCGGTCGGTCACCCGCCATTCGCGACCGCGCGGCTCGACCTCTCGCGCATGCCGGCGGCCGCGCCAGTCCTGCACCCAATCGTCGCCGGTTTCGGGCCACCGGGCATGCAAAAAGCGGGACACGCGCGGCATCGGCTCTTCATCATCAAACTGGATGGTGTTGTGCGCGGCGGCGGACCAGAAATGCTCCAGCCACCAGGCGTTTTCCGGCGCCGGGTTGTAGGCGCCGGTGCCGCCGTCCCGCAGCACGTTGACCGGACCATCCCACAGATCGAAATGCAGAAAGTCCGCATGGGCAGGGCGGAAACGGCCGCCACCCGTGCGCAGGATCCCGCGTGCGCCGGCTGCTGCCCAACCGTGAAAGCCCTGCGCCTGCCATGCCGCCCGGGCCGGCGCGGCCCCGAACAGTGCCTCGGCCCGCGCCAGGCTGCCGCGCGCATCCTGGCTGCCATCGAAGGCCGAGCCGTCCTGGTGGCCGATGCGGGGCAGGGCGCCGCTGGCCGGGCAGGTGAATTGCCGCAATACATCGGTGGCGGCCGCCGCCCGTGCCAGGGTGGAGGCGGACGCCTCGGCCCCCCCCCAGCGCCGACGCAGCGCCTCGGCCGCCACGAGCACGTCCAGCATCAGCCGGTGATAGGCAGGGCTGGGCTGTGCGAAGCCGCCATCCGGCGCCACCAGCCGCGCCACCGCCGCATCCATCCGCCTTGCGCCAACCGCCCCCAGGCGCGACTCCCCCAGCAGCAGCCCGCACGCCAGCAGGCCGGCCGCTTCCGAGATCGGGTGGTTGTTGTCCTGTGCCATGGCGTAGGCGGGGTTGGCGGCGATGCGCCTGGCATGCGCCACCAGCACCGATCGGGCCCAGCCCGGCAACGGTTTCGGCAACATCGGCGCCAGATGCAGCACCCGCAACGCCGCCTCCTGGCCACACTGCCAGTTCGGCCCAAGGAAGGGCGGATTGGCCGCCATCCAGGCGCCCACCTCCTCAGGCCTTAGCCGGGTCCAGCGATTGGCCTCCCAGATCGGACGGATATCCGCCCCGGCCAGCGCGTCGGGCTGCGCCGCGCCCAACCGCCGCCCCGCCAGCCAGCGCCCCGGCCCCTTGCCCCACAGGCTCAGCCCGACCGCTCGGGGCCCTAACCGCCAGGCGGCGTCGGCGCGCACCCTCCATCGGCCGAACTCACTCGCCATCAAGTTGTATCTCTGTGCCGCTTCACCACCCTGTGTTAACAGATGCTTGTGATTTGGGTGAGAACTCGCCTCCTGCTGGTGCTGAGCGTGGTTCCCGGCCTGGTGCTGGGGCCAGTGGCCCCCGCGCAGCAGCCTGGCGGGGTGCTGAGCGCGCCCGCGCTGCCATCCACCCTGCCGGGCGGGGGCGCCCTGCCTAATCTGCCGGCCGGCGCACAGCAGGAAATCCTGCAGCGGCTTCTGGACGCCGGCGCCGGCCGCGGCCAGTTGGCGCCGGATCTCCCACGTTCCGGGACGCCGCCGCCAGCCCCGGCGCCACCCCAGGCCAGCGCCCCTGCCACCACTCCAGCCCCGCCGGATGAACCGCTTTCCCCGGTCGAAAGCTTCTTCGCCGCCCGGCTCAACACCCCGTTGCGCCAATTTGGCTACGACAGCTTCCGCAACGCCGGCGCCGCCAACGCCACCGGCATGGGCTTCGGCGCCGTGCCGGAGGACTACGTCATCGGCCGCGACGACGAGCTGACGCTCACTTTCCGCGGTCGCGCCCGGCACAGCGTGACGGTGCGGGTGACGCGGGAGGGGCTGCTGATCCTGCCCGAGATGCAGCCCATACCCGCCGCCGGCCGCTCCCTGCGCGAGCTGCGTGCCGACCTGGAAGCCCGGGTGGCGCGAGAGCTGGTAGGCTCGGAAGTCTTCGTCTCGATCGGGCAGCTGCGGCAGGTCGCGGTATTTGTGGGCGGCGAGGTGAACAGGCCCGGCATGGTGGTGCTCTCCCCGCTCTCCACGGTGCTGGATGCGCTGATGGCGGCCGGCGGGCCGCGCCGCACAGGCTCGTTGCGCGCCATCCGCGTCGGCAGCCGCACGGTTGATCTGTACCCCGTCATCTCGGGCGATGGCGGCAACCAGCCCGACCTCCGCATCCTGGAGGGCGACCGCGTGGTGGTGCCGCCGGTTGGCGCCGTCGCCGCGATCGGCGGCGAGGTGTCGCGCCCCGGCATCTACGAACTGCCCGCCGGGAGCAACACAGCACCGCTGGCGGTGATGCTGCGGCTGGCCGGCGACGCGCTGCGCCCCAGCGGCAATCGCTTTCTGCTGGAGACCACTGACGGCGACGGCCGCCGCGCCTTTCGCGAAATCGGTCCGCGCGACGCGCTGCGGCGGGGCGACGCCTTGCTGGTGCAGCCCGGCGTCGACGCCCAGGCCGGCGGGCTGCGGCTGTCCGGCCACGTCGCGACGCCGCTGACCCGGGCCGCCGCCGGGCGCGGTGCCACCCTGCGCGGTCTGGTCAGCGACCCGCGCATGGTCCGGCCCGACCCCTATATCCGCATGGCGCTGATCTGGCGCGCCGATGCCCGCACCCGCGTCCGCCGCCTGGTGCCGTTCGACCTGGGCAAGCTGATGGGCGGCGGGCCGGACACCCGGTTGCAGGAGAACGACGAGGTCATCCTGCTCGGCCTGCCTGACGTCCTTTGGCTCGCCAGCCCCTCGGTGCAGCGGGCGTTGCGCGGCGAAGGGGTGGACGCCGGTGCCGCGCCGCCCGCACCCCCGGGGGCGCCGGGGGCGCCGGCCAATCCCAACGGCGAATGCCCGGCACTGACCCAGCTCGTCATCGCCGCGCGCGCCGCGCCGGCCCGCTTCGCCCATGCCCGCGCCGCCGGGTTCCCGGATTTCGGCACCGCCGCCTGCCCGCAGATCTTCGTCGATTTTCCGACGCTGCTGCCCTTCCTGCTCGACAGCGCCGTGTTGCTGCTGGGTGAGGTCAGGCTGCCTGGCCTGCACCCCATGCTGGACAACACCGGCATGGACGAAGCGCTTGAGGCGGCCGGCGGCATCACCGACACGGCCGACCTCGCCTCGATCGAGCTGGCGCGCGAGCCTTCGGAGCAGGCCACCTCCATCCCGCTCTCGCGCACCACGCTGGATCTGCGCAGCCGCAACTTCGCCGCCGTGCGGCTCTCGCCGCGCGACGCCATCCGCATCCCGCGTGGCTTCACCGATCGGGACAGTGGGCCGGTGACCTTGGTGGGCGAGTTCCTGCGGCCGGGCGTTTATGACATTCGGCGCGGCGAACGGCTGTCCGAGCTTATCGCCCGCGCCGGCGGGCTGACGCCGCAGGCCTTTCCCTATGGCGCGGTGATGACGCGGGAGAGCGTGCGCGCCCGCCAGCAGGACGGCTTCACCCGCACCGCGCGCGAGCTGGAGCAGGGGCTGATGCAGGTCGCCGCCGGCCAGGCCGTGGTGGGGCGCAGCGGCAGCTCGGGCGACATCGTCGGCGCCATCACCGCGGGCCGCGAGATGGCCAATGCGCTGCGCCAGGCGCAGGCCGCCGGCCGCATGGTGGTGGAGGCCAACCCCGTCATCCTGGCGGGGCGACCGGAGCTGGACGTGCTGATGGAGCCGGGCGACTTGCTGGCCATGCCGAAGCGGCCGAACGAGGTGACGGTGGTGGGCTCGGTGCTCAACCCCGGCAGTTTGCAGTTCGCCACGGGCTGGCGCGCCAGTCGCTATGTCCAGGCATCCGGCGGGCCGCAGCGCTTCGCCGACGGCAGCCGGGCCTTCGTGGTGCTGCCCAACGGCACTTCGACGCCGGCGCTTGGGGCGTGGCAGGCCGGCGGCCCGCCGGTGCAGCCGGGGTCCGTCATCGTGGTGCCGCAGGACCCGAGCCCGTACGAGAATTGGGGGATATTGCGCGACCTGACGACCGTGTTCGGGCAGGTAGCGATTTCGGCCGCGGCGCTGGCGGTGATCACGCGCAATGGGGGGCGCTAAGGGCTCGAAGGGCAGAGCCCTTCGAGCTTGCTTCCTTGTCGCCATGCTGATCGGCACCGCCCAGGCGTCGGACGAAATCGAACCCTCCGGCTCCAACTTCGGCGGCGTCGGCCTGATCGAAAGCCGCAACGCGCGCATGCGACCGGACGGCGTGGTCGACGCCGGCGTCTCGCAGCGCCGGCAGCGCCGCTTCAGCTTCATCGACTGGCAAGCGCTGCCCTGGCTGGAGGCCACCTTCCGCCTCACCGACCGGCTGAACGGCACCACGGGGCGCGGCACGACCACCGACCGCTCCTTCGATCTCCGCGCCCGGGTCTGGACCGAGAATGATTGGCGGCCGGCGCTTGCGATCGGCGTGCAGGACGTGATCGGAACCGGCATCTACGCTGGCGAATACGTCGTCGGCAGCAAACGCTTCTGGGACTTCGACGTCAGCCTGGGGCTGGGCTGGGGCCGGCTTTCGACCGGAAGCGACCTGCCCAATCCGTTCGGCTTCGGTTTCTCCGCGTTCAATGTGCGGCCACGCAACGTCGGCCAGGGCGGCGTGCCGAACCTCACCAGCCTGTTCCGCGGCCCGCGCGTCGATCTGTTCGGCGGCGTGGAGTGGAACGTGCCGGCCATCCCGACGCCGCTGGGCGAGCTCTCCGGCCTGCGGGTCAAGGTGGAGTATTCTGCCGACGCGCTGCGCGACGAGCGCGGCGGCTACCCGGCGCGCACCACCGGCCTGCGCGGCCGCGCCGCCAGCCGCTTCAACGCCGGGCTGCAGTGGCAGAATGAGTGGCTGGATGTCGGCGCCAGCTTCGTCCATGGCACCGACGCGGTGGTGCGCGTCAGCCTTCGGCTGGACCCGTTCAACCCGCCGCGGGTGCTGCGGGTCACGCCCCCCGCCATGGCGCCGCGGCCGGAGCCGGTGGAGGAATACTCTATCGACAGCGTCGCCGCCGCACTCTTCCCGGCGATGCGGGCGGCGGGGTTCACGCCGCTGGCGCTGGACATTCGCGGCGAGGAGGCGGTGATCACCGTGGCCGGCGGCAAGCTGACGACGTACCGCGAGATGGCCGAGGACACCGTCGACGAGG